>JBBRVF010000001.1:0-22183 GCA_038247145.1 Solirubrobacterales bacterium
ATCCGCGCCAGGCTCTCGGTAAACCTGTCGGGGAGGTCACTTGGCGACCCGCAGCTCCTTGAGCTGATCGCCTCGGAGCTCGATCGGGCCGGAGTCGATCCTTCGCTGCTCGTATTCGAAGTGACCGAGACCAGCGCGATCCGCGACGTGGCCGAAGCGAGGGCCTTCGCGGAGTCTCTCTCCGATCTGGGCTGCGGTGTCGCACTTGACGACTTCGGCTCCGGATTCGCCTCGTTCCTCTACCTCAAGACGATCGACTGCGGCTCCGTCAAGATCGACGGCGAGTTCATCCGGTCCATGACTCGCGACCAGTCAAGCCGCTTTCTGGTCAACGCCATGATCGAGATGGTTCGAGGTTTGGGTAAGCTGACGGTCGCCGAAATGGTCGAGGACCGGGAGACCTTCGAGTTGCTCCGCGAAGTCGGAATCGATTACATGCAGGGCGACCTGATCGGCCGGCCCGAGCCGGTCGAGGACATCGATTTCAGTCAGGCGGTCGAGTGGCCCGAGGGCCTCTCTCCGAAACGGGAATCGTGAAGTCCAGGTCAGTCGCTGGAGCGTCGGTACAGCCGTCGCTTGATGGTCCCGATTCCGACTTCGGTAACCAGGATGGCGATGATCGCGCCGAAGATCGAAGCCAGGACAAGCACGATGACCTGCTTTGCGCCGTCCTCGACTGCGTACTCGATAGTCGCCAGGGCCGGGCAGGTCCGACCGGATGGACAGCGCCACAGCCACGATCCGTTGGAGAAGCCGGTCGGAGCGGGCGATGAGGCCTGGGTATCGACCAGAAGATCGTCTCCCAGGCTCAGCTTGACCACGGTCGGCTCGCCTGCTGTGTCGATAACCGGCAGTTGCAGGAAGCAGGAAAGCAGGCCCCGCTTGGCGACCGGATCGGTAAGGGTGAAGCGTGCCTGGCCTGCAGGGCCGAAGTCGGCGCGCTGAAAGCCGTCGCCGTCCGAGTAGACCCTGGCGAAAGGCTGGGCTTTTGTTCCCCGTGGCGTCGGAATCACACCTTCGACATCGTCGCCGCAGTCCTCCATGTGAAGCCTGACTGACACCGGTCCGTCGCTGCCGCTGACCCTGACCGCCGGGGTCGTATCGGCGGGAGGACGGTGCATGTTCAGTGTCAGTCCGGCAAGCACGACGACCATGAAGGCGACTCCGACCCCTGCCGCGATCACCGCGCGCGGCCCGACGTAGCGACCCAGAGCCGACAGAGTCTCTCGCCAGGGCCGACCGCGGTAGCGTCGCCAGCGAAGCGACAGCAGGCCGAGGAGCAACAGCAGGCCGAGCACCAGGCCGGCGAGCTGAACCGAGACCGAGAGGACGTCGCTAAACGTCAACCGGACGCTTTCGCCGTCTGGGTGCTGTGAGGCTGCGCCGCTGTCCCGTCCGCCATCCGAGTCAAACCGAGCCGCAGTCTATCCGCGCGCAGGCCGGCGTCAGTCTCCATGCCGTAGTCTTTGCCGGTCCGAAGTCCTAACCGGGAGGCCCTCTTCATGTCCAGAACACGTCTTGCCACGCTCTTTTGCGCCCTGTTTGCGACCGCGCTGCTTGCCGGCTGCAGCAGCGATTCTTCAGATGACGAATCGACCGATACCACCACGGCCACAGTCACCGCCGCCGACTGCACCCCCGGTAACCTCAACACCTACCAGGACGGTGTGCTCACCGTGGCAACCGACAGCCCGGCCTACTCGCCCTACTTCGAGGACGACGATCCGACCAACGGCAAGGGCTTCGAGAGCGCAGTCGCCTACGCGATCGCCGATCAGCTCGGATTCGACCGCTCCTCGGTCCAGTGGTCCACGGTTCCGTTCAACGCCTCTTATGCACCCGGACCGAAGAAGTTCGACTTCGATGTCAACCAGATCTCGATCACCCCGGCCCGCGCCAAGGTCGTCGACTTCTCGCTGCCCTACTACACGGCTTCCCAGGGAGTCCTGGTGGCCAAGGGCAGCGACCTTGAGGGCATTACCAGCCTCGACGAGCTGGGAGACGCGACCATCGGCGTCCAGATCGGTACCACCAGCCTCGAAGCGGTCACCGAAGAGATCGCCCCGTCAACTGACCCGAAGGTCTTCGACACTTCCAATGATGTGGTGGCGGCGCTCAAGTCGGGGCAGGTGGACGCTATCGTGGTCGATCTTCCGACCGCGATCTTCCTGCGTGACGCGATCGTCTCCGGCTCGAAGGTCGTCGGCCAGTTCGACGCCCCGGGCGGGGACGAGTTCGGGGCTCTGCTCGAGAAGGACTCTGAGCTGACCGAATGCGTCGATTTCGCCCTCGAAAGCCTCAAGGAAGACGGAACTCTCGACGAGCTGACCCGCCAGTGGATGAGCGACGCCGCGAGCGCCCCTGAACTCACCTGATGACAGCGCCGACCCGGCCCTGACCGGCCGGGTCGAGAGCGGCGCTCGCAACAGCGGCGAGCGCCGCGCCGCACGCGAACGGGCAAAAAGGGCCCGTTCGCGCCGCGGCCAGCTGATCGCCATCGTGTCCTCGGTGGTCGTCCTCGGCGGTCTGGGCCTGCTGGTCTTCACCAGCAGCGGCTGGCCGGACGTTCAGGAGACCTTCTTCTCACCCGAGGCCTTCCGTACCTCGTTTCCCGACATCTTCGATGCCTTCTGGCTGGACGTGAGGATGTTCCTCGCGGTCGAGGCGGTGGTCCTCGTGCTCGGTCTGGTGATCGCGCTGGTGCGCACCAGCCGCAGCGCCGCGCTTTTCCCGATCAGGATTCTCGGTGCTGTCTACTGCGACATCTTCCGGGGCGTACCGGTGATCCTGCTGGTCTACCTGATCGGCTTCGGCATCCCGACCCTGGGGGTCACCGGGGTCTTTGCGGAACCCATCTTTCTGGCCTGCGTGGCGCTCTCGCTCGCATACAGCGCCTACGTGGCCGAGGTCTACCGGGCCGGCATATCTTCGGTTCACAGGACCCAGACGGATTCCGCACTGGCGGTCGGGCTGACCCAGCTTCAGGCGCTTCGCCACGTCGTGCTGCCGCAGGCGATCCGGAACGTGCGGCCGCCGCTGCTCAACGACTTCATCTCGCTCCAGAAAGATGTCGCCCTGGTTTCGGTGCTGGGAGTCCAGGAGGCCTTCCGCGTGGCCCAGATCGACTCCCAGTCTTCGTTCAACTACACGCCTTTGATCGCCGCGGCGATCCTCTACCTGGCGGTCACCATCCCGATGGCGCGCATCCTCGACCACATCACGCGACGCGGCGAGTTGGCCCGATGAGCACGCCGGTCCTCCAGATCGAAGGCTTGACCAAGTCGTTCGGCGAGCGACTCGTCCTGGACGGCATCGATCTGGACATAGCCGAGCACGAGGCAATCGCGCTCATCGGCGCATCGGGTTCGGGAAAGTCGACGCTGCTTCGCTGCATCGACCTGCTCGAAGAGATCGATGACGGTGACGTATTCCTCGACGGTGAGGTGATCACCGACCCCTCGGTCAACCCGGTGGCTATCCGGCGTCGCCTCGGTTTCGTCTTCCAGGCTTTCAATCTTTTCCCTCACATGTCGGTGATCGACAACGTCACTCTGGGGGCGATCCGCAGCGGCTCGATGCCGAAGAAAGAGGCACTTGAGCGCGGCCGCGAACTGCTCGCCCGCTTCGGTCTTGGCGAGCGGGAACGCGACCGTCCCGACCAGCTCTCGGGCGGTCAGCAGCAGCGAGTCGCCCTGGTCCGGGCTTTCGCCTCGAGGCCAAGGGCGCTGCTGCTGGACGAGGTAACCAGCGCTCTCGATCCCGAGCTGGTCGGTGACGTTCTCGAAGTGGTCCGTGAGCTGAAAGTCGAAGGGATGACCATGATCATCGCCACCCACGAGATGAGCTTCGCTCGCGAGGTGGCAGACCGGGTCGCATTTCTCCACGAGGGGCGGATAGTCGAGATCGGAAGCCCCGAACGGATCATGGACTCGCCCGAGCGCCCCGAGACCCGGCGCTTCCTGCGCCGCCTGCTCGCCGCGGGCCGGATCTGATCTCCGCCGGGCCGTCGATCAGCGGCGCTTGCCGCCGGACTTCTTGCGGTACTTCTTGACCTTCTGGCGACTGAGCGTCGACCAGTTGCCGGCGCGGTCCTTCGATCGGATGGCGATGAAGAGCTTCTTCTTTTTCGGGACCCTGACCCTGATCCTCTGCTTGCGGTTCGGACGGGCGGGTTTCGGTGCCCTGAGGCGCTTCGCCTGCTTCAGCTTCGAGAGCTTGATCGGCTTCTTCGACTTGAAGACCTGGTACTTCACGGCCCGGCCGTTGCTGACTCCGTTGTCTCCCGGAGCATTCCACACGATCTTCGCCTTCTTCTTCTTGCGCTTCACCTTGAACTTCAGGCTTGCCGGAGGACGGGTGTCATTGCCATAGCGGCCCGAGTTGTGCTCGTCGTGGCGGTAGTGCCACCACTGGTCGTTGCCCGACGGCTTGCCGCCGACCCTCCACATGAAGATGTAGCCCTCACGGGTTCCGTAGGCCATGAACTGACGACCGTTCAGCTTCGGATCCCCGACCACTCCGCCGAAGGAGGTCCACTGGCCGGTCCACTTGGGGAAGCCCGGTGCCTCGGAGCCGTCCGCCTGGCGGGCATGGATCCAGTAGGAGTCGTTCGAGCCGATCATCGCCTGGGCACCGCCGCTGCCGACGTTTGCCACCATCGGTGAGACGAAGAACGGGAAGCCGTCCTGGTCGGTCGGGAAGGCCGGCAGGGCCTTGCCCGTCGATACGTCCCAGGCCATGTCGAATACATGGATCAGTCCCGCCTGGCCGGCCGTCCCGAGGGCGGCCTGAAGGCTGATGCCGCCGGCCATCGGCTGCATGTAGTTGGGTTCGCCGTCACCGTCGAGGTCACCGACGGCGCCCTGACCGGTGACTCCGGCCATCAGCGGATCGGCCGGGTAGTAGGGCGGGATGCCGTTGCAGGTCGCGCTCTGGCAGAGGCCGGTGAGGTCGCGGAAGCGACTGCCGTCGCCGTTCAGGACCGCCGGGAAGCCGGAGACGGGCGTGATTGCCACCTCGAGGCTGCCGGAGTTGTCGAAGTCGGCGATCGAGGCGGAGTTGAGGCCTCCCTGGACGAAGTCGATCGACTGCGAGTAACAGCCACCGAAGGCGCTCAGGGCCACCGGCCAGCCGTCGATGAAGGCGCCGCCTTCGGCGTTGTTGCCGTCGGGGTTGATCCCGTAGG
This sequence comes from Solirubrobacterales bacterium, assembly GCA_038247145.1. GTDB lineage: Bacteria > Actinomycetota > Thermoleophilia > Solirubrobacterales > 70-9 > 67-14. The sequence goes on from JBBRVF010000001.1 coordinate 5,186, forward strand.
CATAGACGCTGTTGCTCGCCTCGTTGCAGTCAAAGCCCGGTACGAAGACCTGATCACGCCCGGTTCCGAGCACGTCACCGACAGCCGGGGTCATCATCAGCTTCGGGTCGCGGATGAAGTCATTGTCCGGAATCGAGTCGCGGATCGACTGCGGCAGCTTGACTTCGACCGGCCAGCCCGCCACGTTCGAGCCGTTTGGCCTGTAGGCGTAGAGGTGCCCGTAGAAGGAGGACATCAGGATGCTGAGCTTGCCGTCGCCGGTCAGGTTGGCAAGTGCCGGCGCCGACCAGTTTCCCCTGGTGGGGGAGCGATGGCCGTTCAGCTCGTTCATCGGGGTGGGCACAGGCCGGGTGTCGAACTCCGGCTTCGGACGGACCGGGAACCCCTTGCGCAGCTTGCCGTTGCCGGTGAATGCATAGACCCAGCCGGATCCGGTGGTGGCGACGATCGACTGGGCTCCTTTGCCTTCGAGGTCGCCGACTGCGATTCCGCTGACCGGGTCGCGCGCCTCCCGCAGCGCCCGAACGGCCTGGTAGGCCTCGGAGTCGAAGTTCTGGGCGTTCAGCGGATCGACGTAGCGCAGCTGGCGGGTCCTGACCGGGAAGCCCCTGATCTGCCTGCCCTTCGTATCGAGGGCGCTGATCACACCGTCATAGGTGCCGAAGACCAGTTCCATGTCACGGCCGCCATCGAGGTCGACGAAGGTCGGGGCGGCGCTGATCTCGGTTCCGATCGGCTTCGGGTAGCCGGGGGCCATGTTCCTGTCGGTGCGGGCGCCGATCGAGCGTCGGTCTTCGCCCTTGAGTCCGTTGCCGTCGCGGGCGCGCAGCCGGATCGAGACCGTGTACTGCTCGGGCCCGTTGGGCGGCAGCGTGACTCCCGGGTCCTTCGCCGCGAAGCCGGTCGGGATCTGCTTCAGGTTGAGCGTGCCGAGGACTCCGGCTTTGGCCGCTTTGCCCGTAGAGATCGTCTTGAAGTCGTCATCTGCGGGGTCGGCGCCGAGGGCCCATTCAAGGGTCCAGTCAAGACCTTCGGAGCCCCAGGCGGAGGGGCTGACCTGGCCCTTGATCTGGAGTTCCTTCTGCCTCGAGGGATCGACGTACCGGTACCAGCTCGGTGAGGTGATCAGCGCGGTCGGCGGCACTTTGCCGTCCATGACCAGCCTGGTCGCCCTGCCGATGTTGACTCGCCCGTAGCCGTACTGGGTCGACCAGTTGCTGTGGGTCGCATCGGTCCTCGAATCCGGGTTGCCGGGCCACTGCTTCGGCACGGTCGGGTGATCGCGCTGCGGGATCACCTCACTGGCCGTATTCATCAGTACCTGGCGGACCTCGTTCGGGGTCAGGACGCGCGGGTACAGGCTGGCGTCTACCGCGTCCATCGCCGCCGACTGGACCATGCCCAGGAATGCCGCCTGGAACGGAGTCGCGCCGGAGGTCGTGGTCTCACCGCCGGAGAAGACGGAATGGGTGCCGTAGCTGATCACGTTCGAGCGGGCACGGAAACTCTGGACGTCCTTGCCTTCGACGTCCTGGATGACCGAGTTGCCGGGAAAGACCTCGTCGTAGAGGTGGCCGTCGGTGTGGTCCATCGAGTCGAAGTCGTTCGAGTCGAAGGAGAGCAGCACGTTCTTGTCGATCGCATGGGCGACCGCCTCGCGGGCGGCGCTCGAATAGGTGTAGGAGACGACCACCGAGGAGACCACTTTGGCGCCGGCGTCGACCGCATAAGTCAGGGCCGGGGTCCAGTTGTCGGTCTTGCCGACCGACTCCGCACCCTGCTTGATCGGCAGCACGCGGCATTCACGGCAGACTCCGACCCCGCCGAAGTTGTTGTCGGCCTGGGCGCCGATCAGGCTGATCAGGCTCGAAGCGTGGTTGTAGCCGGGGTCCTCGGTCTGCGGATCGTTGTTGTTGTTATAGGTGTTCCATCCGCTGACGTCATTGGCATAGCCGTTGCCATCGTTGTCGAAGCTGCCGTTGCCGGGGCATTCGGCGATTCGGTTGTCAGCGATCCGGCAGTGTCCGAATACGGCGATCAGGTCCTGCGGCGAGAGGTAGGCACGCTTCGGCCCGCCGATGTTGACCTCGTTCAGGTAGTCGTGCTCGCCGGCATCGGCACAACCCCGGGTGGTGCCTTCTTCCTCGAGAACGAACTCGGCCGTCGCCGGCGGACATGCCGGGTTGACCCGGGGGTCCTTGGCGAAGTCGCGGATGTCGAAGCGGCCGTTGCCGTCAAAGTCGTGGCGGCCGAGGTCCTGGCCGTTCCAGCCCTGCGGATAAGGAAGCTCGCCCGGGTTGATGTAGATCGCGTTGAGGCCGTCCTTGACCGAGTTCGACCGGTAGTTGACGCCGCCCTCGATGTAGGCGATCAGCATCTCGTCGCGGCCGTAATTGCCCTGGGCCCAGGCGCCGGTCATGTTGATTCCGGACGAGCTCTCGGGATCGGTCGCGTTGCGGGCCCAGCAGGGCAGGCCGCCGTCGGGTCGCGGCTGGTCGAAAGCGATTCCACCGGGTGCGCGGCAGAGCCCGTCCATCGGTCCGTAGAGGTTCCACTGCTCACGGTCTGTGCAGCCGGATACCGGGTCCTCCAGCTCGCAGCGGGCGAAGTCGGGGTCGTTCGGCCACTGCGCCCGGGGCAGGATCGGGCCGGAGGGCAGGTTCGGAGGAGGCTCGGCCGAGGCGGCACCGGAAAGCCCGAATCCTGCGATCACGAATAGGACAAGTGATACCGAAAGCGCGACTACGCCCCTGAAACTCAATTTACTTCCTCCCATTCATTTCCCCCACGCCTGCCATGGCCGTGGGCCACTGTAGTGCTCCGGCTGCGGGCTAAAGCGCGGGGCGCTCATGCGGTGCGTCGGGGTCGGTCGGGTCTACGAAGTAGACAGCGGTATCGCCCAGCCGGTCGTGGAATCCGCGCCGGTCGATCCGGACCAGCACCCCGATGAATCCGAGCCCGAAGATCGCGGCGCTGAGCCAGAAACCGACCAGCCTCCGTCTGGCGGCCCGGGACCCGATGCGGCGGTCTCCTTCCCTCTCGATACGGATGTCGAGAAAGCGCATGCCGGGCGTCTGGCCGGAAAGGGACCAGAAAACGTAGAGATATAGCGAGCTGAACAGCAGCCAGAGCGTGGCACCGACGGCGAAGAGCGAGGGGGAGACGTCACCGGTCGATATCCCGAGGGCGTTGCCTATGGCGCTGATCGCTGCTCCGAGCGCGACCAGGGCGAAGTTGACGATCACTGCGTCGATCGCGAGAGCGAGCACACGTGTGAAGAAGCCCACCCGGCTGGTCGCCAGGGCGCGCTTCGGACGCAGCAGCACCCGGCGTGCGACACGCTCACCGATGAAGTCGAGGATCCTGGTCACCTTCGACACCTGGTAGCCGAGGTCGCCGATCAGGCCGATTCCCTGAGCGGCGATCGCGCTTCGAACCTCCGGCGACTCGGCGATCCTCTCGATCAGACGCTGGGTGTGAGGGCCGTCGAGCACGTGGTCCCAGACCCGCTCGACCATCTGGCTGTCGAGTGCGTCGATGATCGCCTTCTCTACCGACTCGCTGGCCATCGCCTCGGCGACCGCCTGCTCGATCATCGGTCCGTTGATCACCCTGGCGATCGCGTTCTCGGTCGCCTCGCTCTCCAGCGAGCGCACGATCGCCTCTTCGACCGCCGCCTCGATCGCCTGGTCGAGACCGGAGCGATCGGCGATCCGCTGGGCTCCGCGGCTGCCGGTCGAAAACAGGCGGCCGGCCAGCGAGCGGTCCTGGGCATCGCCGTTCCTGCCTTCGTACATGCCGTCTCCGTCGGTTGCCTCCGGGCTCTCGCCTGACGGGTCGGAAGCGGGCACGGTCGGCTCCTGGTCCATCGATCAACCCTACTCGGGATCTGCCGGCAGCGTCCGGGCTCAGTCGGGCGAGCGAAAGCGCCCGACCCGTTCTTCGGCCAGTTTGGCCGTGGACTCGTCAAGCGGGGTCTCGACCACTGTGCTGCCGGCCGAGATCCGCCCGAGCAGGGCTGCTTCGACGCTATCCAGGCCGACGCCCGTGATTTCGTCGTCGATCGCTCCGACCGTGGCCGGATTCCAGTCGAGCCCGAGAGCGCCGTATACCGGATTGAGCACTTCGCGGATCAGGTCGGCGTCGCGGACCGCGATCACGAAGCCGATGTGGGCGGCCCCGCGGATCATGCGCTGGCCGATTCCGACGATCTTCGTGCGCCCGGCGCTGTTGACGCTGAAGGCGCCGGGGCAGTACTCGCCTTCGATCTCGCCAACCCTGGCGTCCAGCCCGAGATCCGAGAGCGCGTCGCGGGCGATCCCCGCGGCGTACTCAAAGCGCTCGTTGGTTCGTTTCGCCGGCGTCGGGTCGGCGACGGTCACGGTAAGGCTCAGCGTCCCTTCCGTATAGGCGGCCGCGCGGCCCCCGGCGATCCTCTCCATGGCTTCGAAGCCGGCCCCGCGTGCCGCCTCGACCGCCTGGCGATAGCCGGGGGAGGTGCTGTCCCTCCGGCCGAAGGCGACCACCCGTCCCGGTCGGCTCAGCCTCACGGTCGATCCTCGCTCGCCGGCAGCGACCTGGTCCAGAAGCACCCTCGACAGCGCCGGCCCCATCGCCGGGGCCTCGGGAAATGCGTCGCGGATGAGTTCGAACTCAGACTGCATGTTTTTGATGGCTTTGATATGAGTATTTACTCACAGAACCTCTTTCCGCCCTTTTCAGATCCCCTCTTGCCCCTCAGGGAGTACCCATTCTTAACGCAAAGACATCAGCAGCTTTCCTTGCCGTGCTCGCCGCCATACTCGTGACGGGCAACCTGCTCGTTTCCGAGATCGGAGACAGAGCGGCTGTAGGGACCGGCCAGGCCGCCTCGCTTCGCGTACCGCTGGATCATGATGCGACCGCGCTGGTCTTCGATTTCCGGAGCCGCGTGGAGCAGCACCGTCTCGCCGTCGCGGCCGAAGTACTGGAGCGCGAAAAAGCCCGGATCGAACGCCGCCGCGAGCGGCTTCGAAAGCTCCGGCCTTTCCTGAAGCTGCCGGCCGGGGTTTCGCGGGCCACTCTCGAGTCGATCGCGTCCTGTGAATCCGGAGGCGATCCGACAATCGTCTCGTCCAGCGGGCTCTACCACGGCAAGTACCAGTTCAGCCCGACCACCTGGGCCGCGGTCGGCGGCAGCGGCCTGCCGTCCGAGGCGCCGGAGGTCGAGCAGGACTACCGGGCGGCGCTGCTCTACGTGCAGTCCGGTCCCGGCCAGTGGCCGGTCTGCGGTTCCTGACTCCGGGGCCGATCAAAACGGATACTTCCCGGTCGCCTGGCGGCTCGCCGCTTGCGTTTTGGCAGACAGAACTGCAAGGATGGTCCGGATTTGATTCTGGGGGCCATTGAGATATCGAAGCGCAGCACCCGGCTGAGGGTCGCCGACGTCGGTAGCTCAAGCTCGCGTCGCCTGCTGGACAGAAGCAGTCTGGTCTCGGCCGAGCTCGGGAACTGCGAGCGTTTGAGTGCGCTGCTGATGGCCGAGATCGAGACTGCCAGGGATGCCGGTGCCACCCGGGTGGAGGTGATCGCGGCCCGGTCCCTGCGCGGGACCCGGCTGCTGCGGTTGCTCGACCGCGTATCCAGGGCCAGTGGAGCCGGCGGCATCGTCCTGCCCGACCCGAGCACGGCAGTGGCCTCCACTTTCCTCTCGGTGACGGTGCCTATGGCAGCCGGGTCTTCAGCGGATGTTGCGGTCGCGAGGGTGGGGGAGTCAACCACCGGCGTGGCGATCGGCAGGGCCGGCGATGTCCCGGGCTGGATCGGTTCGAGGCCGCTCGGAGCGGCAAGCCTGACCGAGAGGGCGCGATTCTCGGATCCGCCGAGGCCGAATCAGATTGAGGCCGCGGTCAACGGTGCGCTGCGCAAGTTCGAAACCCTGGCCCCGCCCGACTGCGAGCGCGTCTTCGCTTCTTCCCCGCTCGCGGCGCCGCTGGAGAGGCTCTGCGGTCCGCGGATCGATTCGGATTCGGCCCGGCGTGGACTGGACTCGATCCTCGGCCAGACCGGCGATGACATCGCCGCATGGATCGGAGCCGACTCCGGCCAGGCCAGGCTTATGCCGGCGACCATCGTCTGCTGCCTGGCCCTGACCGAGGTCTTCGGGACGCCGGTCGAGCCCTGTGAGGGCGACCCGGTGGCCGGCCGAAGCTGGCTTGCTGCGGCAGGCCGGACTGCGCCAGGCTCCCGGAGGGCGGCCTGATGGCCAAGGATTTGACGGAAGGACAAGCCGCGAAGGAACCGGACCGCTCGACCCGCAAGGGCATCACCGGAGTCGCGGTAAAGGCGCCTACCCGCGGCAACCGCAAGCTGGAGAAGTTCCTCAAGGCGGTGAACCGGGACGACCAGGTGCGCGCCTGGTGGTACATGGCCCAGGTCCATGCCGAACGCCTGGGGATGTCCGATCACTCCTGGGTCCACATGCAGATCGTGCTGAACATCGCGCTGCGATTGAGTCGCCTGCTTACCAAGGGCGGGGTCCAGCCGGCGATGGTCACCGATCACGCGATGTCGGTCAAGGACGCCGAGGTGGTGGTTGCGGCCGGGGCGCTGCTCCACGACGTCGGCATGTCGATCCACCGGGCCGACCACGAGGCCTACAGCCTCTTTCTCGCTCGCGATGCGCTCCAGCGTCTGCTCGACGGGATCTACGAAGAGCCCGATCGCTCGATCGTCATCGCCGAAGCTCTGCACGCGATCATCGGTCACCGTCGCCGGGGCCAGCCGTATACGGTCGAGGCCGGCATCGTCCGGGTGGCCGATGCCCTCGACATGGCCGAGGGCCGCACCCGCATACCGCTCGAGGCCGGGCAGGAGGGCATTCACTCGATTTCGGCTGCAGCGATCGACCAGGTCCGGATTTCGGCGGGTGAAAGCCGGCCCGTGCGGATCGAGATCGAACTGAACAACTCTGCCGGCATCTTTCAGGTGGACGACCTGCTGGCAACCAAGATCCGCGACACCCCGCTGGCCGACTACATCGAGGTCGTGGCCGAGGTAAGCGGCGAGTCCGAGAAACGCCTGCTGACCGGATTCAGGCTGCCGGGTTGAGCCCGGACTCCACAGGGCCCCGCTCGACCGGAATCGTTCTGCTCCCCGGTCACGAGCAGCATGAGACCGGCAGCCACCCCGAGAACGCCGTCCGCATCGAGGCAGTTACCAGGCACATTGAGAGCGCGCCGGACCATGACCAGCTTGCGGTCTTCGAGGCGAGGCGAGCCGATGAGGATGACATCGCCCGGGTACACACCCGGGCCCACATCGATCTTGTCCACGAGCACGCTGTGGCCGGTCCTGTCTGGATCGACGGTGACACGGTGGTCAGCAACGGAACCTATGAAGTGACGATGAGGGCCTCCGGAGCAGCGATGGTCGCGGTCGATCAGGTCTCCGGGCGCGGAGCGTCCGGCACCGAAGGCGCCCCGGACAGCCTGTTTGCGCTGATCAGGCCTCCAGGCCACCACGCGACGGCGGATCGGGCGATGGGCTTCTGCATGTTCAACCACGCCGCGGTGGCCGCCCGCTACGCCCAGGAGCAACTCGGCATCGAGCGGGTGGCGATCCTCGACTGGGATGTCCACCACGGCAATGGCACCCAGGACATCTTCGAGGCCGACCCGTCGGTTCTGTTCATCTCACTTCACCAGTGGCCGCTATATCCAGGCTCCGGCTGGCTGGACGAGGTCGGGAGGGGAGACGGACGGGGGTTCACGGTCAACCTGCCGATGCCTCCCGGTTCGGGCAACTTCGAGCACGCCGACGCCCTCGAACGCGTCGTGCTGCCGATCATGGCCGAGTTCGATCCCGGCCTCGTGATCGTCTCGGCCGGACAGGACGGCCACGTCGCCGACCCCCTGTCAAGCCAGTCGCTCACGGTTGCCGGGTACAACGACCTGGCTGCCCGGACCGCGGTCTTTGCGGCGGACCGCGGGGTCGGTCTGGTCGCCGTTCACGAAGGCGGATACAACCCTGAGACGCTGCCGACCCTCGACCACTCGATCCTGGCCGGCTTTGCCGGCTTCCAGAGCGTGCTGTTCGATCCCTGGGCTGAAGGGACCGTCTCGGGTATCGGAGCGCCCGCCCACGAGGGCTGGGCCGAGAGGCTCAGCCAGATCGTGGAAGTTCAGCGGGCGCTCTGGCCCGGTGCGCTCAGGAGTTGAAGCGGTCGAGATCGTGGCGACGCCGTTCCTTCTTGGCGTCGAGCTTGCCCTGGATCAGCGACATGACGATCACGAAGGCGGCGAAGAAGGCGATGACGCCGAAGCAGAAGAAGGTGATGAAGCGGTCGTCTACGCGGCCGGCCAGCCCGACTCCGTCTGCCGCCATCGCGGCGGGAGCCAGGACCAGGAAGGCGAAGACGGTCAGGACGGATACGACTGCTGCTGTGGCTCGGCGGACTTTGATCACGAATTGAAATCTAGCGCAACCGGATAGCGGACGGCCGCGGTCGGCCGGCCGAGAGGCCGAGAGCCCTCGCTGCGTTGTGACCGGAATGTGAAAATTCGGGACGGGTTCACCTTTTCCGGTGGCGATACCCCTCCACTTGTGCCAATGAATCCAGCACGCGCAACGTTGCGGGTCGCGGTCATCGACAACGACTCCGGTTTCATCCGGGTTCTGACCAATCGAATGGACTCCGCCGGCTGGCAGCACCGGGTCCTCGCCTCAGCCGTCCCACCCCAGGAACTGGTAGCGATGAAGGTGAACGCCGTGCTCGTCGACATCAGCGTGATGGCGGAGGAGGGCTGGGCCTATCTGGAGCGGATCTGCGGCCTGCTGCCCGACCTCGGCGTGATTGTCTGCACCAGCGACGGCACCGTCTCCCAGCGGGTCAGGGGACTGCGAATGGGCGCCGACGACTGGATCAACAAGCCATGTCACCCGGAAGAGGCGATCGCCAGGATCGAAGCTGTTGCCCGTCGGCGACGCAGGGTTCGAAACGAAACCGAAAAGGGTCCGCTGGTCGTCGGCGAGATCGAGGTGCGCGTCGACCAGTACCAGGCACTTGTCGCAGGCGAAGGCCTGGACCTGACCCGTCGCGAGTTCGAGCTGCTCCAGCTTCTGGCCGAGAACGAAGGCAGCGTGCTCGAGCGCGAGGCGATCTACCAGCGTGTCTGGGGCTACGCCATGGCCCACGGCGACCGCTCGGTCGACGTCTTCATCCGCAAGCTCCGGCACAAGCTGGAGAAGCGCTCCCCTTCTTTCAACTACATACATACCCACTTCGGCGTCGGATACCGCTTTGCGGCCGAGACGTCGGTTCCGGAGCTACCCACTCCGGATAAGGAAGGCTCCGACCGAGCCGCCCCTCAGAGCGCCTCGGCACTCTCCGCCCCGGTCTAGAGCCATTTCCTGGTAGTGCGAACGTCCACTCTCCGGGCGTTCCACCTCTACCCGGGAATCTTCACATCCTAATAACATAAGCGACACAGGTCGGTAACAAGCTGGCGTCCGAAAGGTGTCAGTCTCGCTTCGATGACTGAACTGGCCAGGGCTTCTTACCGCGAAGAACTCGAACGTCTCGAGCAGCAGGCGCTCGGTGGCCTGGACCTGGTCTCGCGTTCTCTGCTGCGCACACTCGAGGCGGTGGAAAATCAGGATCTCGGCCTCGCCGAATTCGTGGTCGCCGACGACGATCAGATCGACGGTCGCTATCTCGAGGTTCATCAGGGTATAATCACCCTGCTCGCCACACAGTCGCCGGTGGCCACCGATCTGAGGCTGATCGCGTCCCTGCTCCATGTGATCAAAGGCGTCGAACGCATGGGCGATCAGTGCGTGAGCATCTGCAAAATGATCCCGCTGACTGGATCCAACCCGCCAGCCGACGAGGGTCTCCTCGGGCGCATCCTGCGTATGGGCCGCCAGGCCGACAGCCAGGTCCTTCAGGCGAAGGAGGCATTTACCGGGCGCGATGAGGCTGCGGCCCAGGATCTTGTCCGGCAGGACGACCTGATCGATCGCCTCAACCGGGAGTGCTTCGCGGTGGCGATCGAAATCGGGATCGACATGGAGACCCGCGAGTGGGCGATGACCATGCTGCTCGCCGCTCGTGCGATCGAAAGGATCGGCGACAACGCGGTCGACATCGGCGAGCAGGTGGCCTTCATCGTCACCGGGCTCTTCCGGGAGTTTGAGGACGCTTCCCATCCGATCTGACAGCTGCCGGCAGCAGAGGCTTCCGGCTCCCTTATGAGACTTCATCACCTTTACACCGATGTAACACGAAAAGGCAGCGGCCTTTGTTCACTGCGTAGTGGTGACCACACAGGTACGGCCTCACCAAAACGAACAACTGGAGGAACCTAGTGAGAATCAAGAACTTGTTGATCGCCTTGCCGCTGACTGCGGTACTGGCTTTCGGCGTCGCGGCATGCAGCAGCGACGACAGCGGATCGGGCGACAGTGGATCCGACGGTGGCTCCTCGCTGTCCGGTCAGATCGCAGGCGCCGGCGCCAGCTCGCAGGAAGCTGCGATGCAGGCCTGGATCGCCACTTTCCAGCAGGACAATCCCGAAGTCACTATCTCTTACGATCCGGTTGGATCGGGAGGCGGACGTGAACAGTTCATCGCCGGCGCGACTCCCTTCGGCGGGACCGACGCTGCGCTGGAAGACAAGGAGCTCAAGGACGCCGAGGCACGCTGCGGCGGCCCCGACAACTATGTCGAGATCCCGGTTTACATCTCGCCGATCGCAATTGCCTACAACCTCGACGGCGTTGATGAACTGAACCTGTCGGCCGACACTCTGGCCAAGATCATGAAGGGCGACATCACCAAGTGGGGCGACCAGGCGATCGCTGCCGAGAATGAAGGCACCGAACTGCCGGACCAGAGAATCGTAACGGTTCATCGTTCGGACGAGTCCGGGACCACCGAGAACTTCGTCGGCTACCTTGCCGCTGCTGCTCCCGACGTGTGGGACTTTGAAGTCACGGGCGACTGGCCGGTCAAGGGTGGCGAAGCAGCCCAGGGCACGTCAGGCGTGATCAGCGCGATCAAGGCCGGCTCAGGCACCATCGGCTATGCGGACCTCAGCCAGGTCGGAGACCTGAACACGGCGAACATCAAGGTTGGCGACGAGTTTGTTCAGCCGTCACCCGAAGCTGCGGCTCAGATCGTAGACAGTTCGGAGCTTGCCAAAGGGGGAGGCAAGAACAACTTCGCCTTCGACCTGGATCGCACCACGAAGGCCGCAGGCGTCTATCCGGTCTCGCTGGTTTCTTACGAGATGGCATGCACCAGCTACGACTCGCAGAGCGATGGCGAAATCGTCAAGGCCTTCTACCAGTTCCTGATCAGCCCCGAAGGACAGCAGGTAGCGGCCGAGAATGCGGGTTCCGCCCCGATCTCGGACTCACTGCGTGAGAAGATCCAGCCCGCGGTTGAAGCGATCGGATCCAATTAGCGAGACTCCAGGCTGCTTCACGCAGACCAGGACCCGGCACGGGAGGGCGGTTCACCAGTCTGGTGGACCGCCCGCCATCGCCGGTATGGGCCCGCTGACAACTCGAAGCCCAGAAGTGCAGACTTGAAACGAAATACATGAGCGACGCAGACAGCCAGAAATCCGACGACGAAGCCGCCACAGTCGGTGCGCCGCCAAGCGGCATCGGAGATCGCATCTTCTCCGGTATGGCAACCGGTGCCGGAGTTTCGATCCTCGCCCTGCTGGCCGGGGTAGCGATCTTCCTGCTGGTCGAGGCCTGGCCGGCGCTCACTGCTTCGGCGGAAGAGATTCCCGGCGGAGACGGGCTGATCTCCTACATCGCGCCACTGGCTTTCGGAACGGTCATCGCCGCGCTCCTGGCGGTGATCATCGCAGTGCCGATGGCGGTTGCCGTGGCATTGTTCATCAGTCATTATGCGCCCAAGCCGATCGCAGACACGCTCAGCTACCTGACCGACCTGCTCGCGGCCATACCCAGCATCATTTACGGTCTCTGGGGGATTGCGGTCCTGGGACCGGCATCTGTCGGAATCACCAAATGGTTGGCCGACAACCTCGGCTTCATCCCGTTCTTCGAAGGTCCGGCCTCGACCACCGGGAGAACCATGCTCGTCGCCGGCGTGGTGCTCGGCGTGATGATCCTGCCGATCATCAGCGCAGTTGCCCGCGAAGTCTTCACTCAGACCCCGAGGGGCCTCCAGGAAAGTGCGCTCGCGCTCGGCGCGACCCGCTGGGAGATGATCCGATTGGTGGTTCTGCCCTTCGGCAAATCGGCGATAGTCGCCGGCTCGATGCTCGGACTGGGCCGGGCTCTCGGCGAAACCATGGCGGTGACGATCATCCTCTCGGTGTCGGGCGGCATCACCTTCAATCTGATCAGCTCGTCGAACCCTTCGACGATCGCCGCGAATATCGCCCTCGATTTCCCCGAATCTTCAGGACTCGACGTCAACGTGCTGATCGCCAGCGGCCTTGTGCTGTTCGCGATCACCCTCGTAGTGAACATGTTGGCCCGAGCGGTAATCGAAAGGCAGCGGATAGATGACTGACGGACAGACTCCGACAATGGCACCGGAGCCCGCTGCGGCACCGACGCCGCCGGCCGATCCGTTCGGCGACAAGGACGGCCGGATTCCGGCCTGGGGTCCGTGGGCGGTTATCTTCGGCACCGCGGCAGCGTTGACGGGGGTACTCGTCGCAATCGGTTTCAACCTCGTGCTGCTGCTGATCGGAACGACGCTGTTCTCGATTTTCGGCATATACGTCTGGGGCCGAATCGTAGAGGGCCGGCGGCAGGCGTTCGACCGCGCGATCACCCTGGGAATCGGATCGATCTTCGCCCTGGCCATGGTGCCCCTGGCATCGCTGCTCTACACGGTGATCTCGAAGGGTCTGGCGCGCATGGACTCCGAGTTCTTCACCACCTCGATGAGGAACGTGATCTCAGACGGTGGCGGAATTCTTCACGCCGCGGTCGGCACGGCGATCATCACCGGACTGGCCACACTCGCCTCGGTACCGATCGGGATCATGGCGGCGGTATACCTCCACGAGTACGGAAAGGGCAAGCTCAAGCGCGCCCTGACCTTCTTCGTCGATGTGATGACCGGCATCCCCTCGATCGTCGCCGGACTTTTCGCCTTCGCCCTGTTCGCGATCCTCTTCGGTCCGGGGATCCGGCTCGGTGTGATGGGTTCGCTCGCACTCACGGTCCTGATGATCCCGATAGTGGTGCGCTCGACCGAAGAGATGTTGCGCGTCGTTCCGGACGGTCTGCGCGAAGCATCGTTCGCGCTGGGCGTATCGAAGTGGCGCACGGTCGCCAAGGTGGTGCTGCCTACTGCGATGGCCGGTATCGTGACGGGCGTCATGCTAGCCGTCGCAAGAGTGATTGGTGAAACTGCTCCGCTGCTGATCACCACGGGAACTTTTTCGTCGGTCAACCTGAACCCGTTTGAGGGCAGGATGGCGAACCTCCCGGTCTTCAGTTACACGCAGTACAAATTTCCCGGGGTACCTCCGGAGCCTTTCATCGACCGGGCCTGGGGGGCGGCGCTGGTCCTGATCCTTATCGTCATGGTTCTCTTCCTGGCGGCCCGCCTCGTCTCTCGCCGATACGGAATCGAGCTAAGGAAGTAGAAATGGATACCAAGGAGCGTCAAGTGGAAACAGCAGCATCGTCCGCGACCAAAGATTCGACCCAGTCGTCCCGCTCCGGTGCCGTCGGAAAGCGGATCGAGACAAAGGACCTGAACATCTACTACCGTTCGTTCCTCGCGGTCAAAGACGTGACCATGACCGTCCAGCCGAACAAGGTGACCGCGTTGATCGGATCCTCCGGTTGCGGAAAGTCGACCTTCCTGCGCTCGCTCAACCGCATGCACGAACTGATCAACGGGGCCCGGGTCGAAGGCTCGGTGACTCTCGAAGGTCAGGACATCTACAGCGCCGGAGTCGATCCGGTGCGGGTCCGGCAGCAGATCGGGATGGTCTTCCAGAGCCCGAACCCCTTTCCGACGATGTCGATCTACGACAACACCGCGGCTGGGCTGAAGCTCAACAGCAAGCGCATGGATAAGGAGCAGATGGACGGCATCGTCGAGAAGTCGCTGCGCGGCGCCCACCTGTGGGAGGAAGTCAAAGACCGGCTCGACAAGCCGGGTGCCGGCCTCTCCGGCGGGCAGCAGCAGCGCCTCTGCATCGCCAGGGCCACCGCGGTCGAGCCCGACGTTCTGCTGATGGACGAGCCCTGCTCGGCTCTCGACCCGATCGCGACTTCGGCGATCGAAGATCTCATGGAAGAGATCAAGGAGGAGTTCACGATCGTCATCGTGACTCACAACATGCAGCAGGCCGCCCGGGCCAGCGACCGGACTGGCTTCTTCAACATTGGCGAGACAGGAGACCCGGGAGTGCTGATCGAACTCGACGAAACCGACAAGATCTTCTCGAATCCGGCCCGCAAGGAAACCGAGGACTACGTCAGCGGAAAGTTCGGCTGATGGCTCAGCTCTCGCAAAGCAACAAGCTGAGGGGTAGCTACAGGGAGGAACTCGTTCGCCTGGAGGAGCAGGCTTTGAACGGCTTCGACATGGTGATCCGGTCGCTGGACCGCACCATTGAGGCGATCGAGAACCAGGACATCGAGCTGGCTCAGATCGTGGTCAATGACGACGATCAGGTCGACGGGCGCTACCTCGAAGTACACCAGGGTCTGATCACCCTTCTGGCGACGCAATCCCCGGTCGCCACCGACCTTCGACTGATCGCCGCCCTGCTCCACGTGATCAAGAACATCGAGCGCATGGGCGACCAGTGCGTGAACATCGCCAAACTGATCCCGTTGACCGGACACGCGCCGCCAAGCGATGCGCAGATGATCGAGAACATCGTCGCGATGGGGAGGCAGACCCGAATACTGCTCGCTCAGGCAAAGCGGTCCTTTGTCGACCGCGACGAGCCGTTGGCGCGAAACCTGGCCACCCTGGACGACGAGGTCGACCGGGGCAATCGTGAGTGCTTCGCCCGGGCCATCGAGATTGGCGATGACATCGACCAACGCGAGTGGTCGATGACTATGTTGCTGGCAGCCAGGGCGATCGAACGGATTGGCGACAACTGCGTTGATGTCGGCGAGCAGGTCGTTTTCGTCGAGACGGGACTGTTCCGCGAGTTCGAGGACGCTTCTCACCCGGAACTCAATTAGGCCCCATCCGGGGCTTCTGCGAAGATCGCTGCGGAGACCAAGATGATCTGCGCAGCAATCGACATCGGCTCGAATACGACGAGGATCCTCGTCGCCGAACCCAAGGACGGGCAGCTGGCCAAAGTGATGGAGCAGCGGGCCTACACCCGAATCGGCAAGGCCAGGGACAGCAAGGGTCGGATCTCTCGCGAGAAGATCGAGGAGGTGGCCGAGGTGGTCGAGACCCAGGTCAAACTTGCCCGCGAAGTCGGCGCAGAAACGTTTCGGGCCGTGGCCACGGCTGCCATCCGCGATTCGAAGAACGGCAAGCGGGTGGCCGAGGCGATTTCAGAAAGGGCCGGAATTCCGGTGGAGATCGTCAGCGAACACGAAGAAGGCCGGCTGGCCTTCATCGGTGCGACCAAGTCCCTCGGGCACCCGACCGGTGGCAGGATCGCGGTGGTCGACGTCGGCGGCGGCTCGACCGAGATTACGGTCGGGACGATCAATGGCGGGGTCGAACAGGTCATGTCCTGGCCGATCGGCTCCGGATCGCTGGCCGACGAGCTGATCGCCAGCGATCCGCCTTCGGCATCCGAGATCCGCAAAGTCCGCGACCGGGTTGACGATGTTTTCAACGAGGTCGAGATCGAGCAGCCCGAACAGGTCGTGGCGGTCGGTGGCAGCGCCACCTCGCTGCGCCGGCTCACCGGGGTCGTGCTCGAGTACGAAACCCTGGAAAGGGGAATCCGGGTGCTCTGCGGCGACGACAGCAACGAGGTCGCCCGGCAATTCGAACTCGATCCGGTCCGGGTCAGGATCCTCCCGACCGGAGTCCTGATCCTCGAAAGAATCTCCGAACTCCTCGGCCAACCCCTTCAGGTCGGCAAAGGCGGCATCCGTGAGGGCATCGTGCTCGACATGCTCAACGGGCAGATCGATGCCGGTGCCCCGGCGATGGTCGGCTGACCCGGTTCCGGGCCGGACAGGTTTTTAGATTTCGCCTCGGACCTTGATGCGAACTCGAAGCACTGCGAAGGACTAGTCTGCCTGCCGTGAGCTCAGTGAAAGCAGCGGCCGACGGGGAAGAGGAGAAACGCCAGTTCCGCGAGGTCGCGGCGGTCGTGCTCGAGCAGCGGGTCGATCAGATGACCGAGATAAGCCGGGGCCTGCTCGACGTGACGGATACCGATCCGGCCGAAGCGATCTGGCTGGCATCCCGCAGGCTCAAGGCCGCGCTCGAGTTGTACAGACCGGTACTTTCGAAAGCCCAGTTTCCCGGGACCCGAGACGAGGTAAAGCAGCTGATCAGAAGCGTCGGCCGTCGGCGCGACGTCGATTCGATGATCTCCGCATTTGAGGAGATCGGAGCAGAGATGGACGAAGGCGGTGAGCACGGCCTCGCCCGTCTTGTAGATGCGCTGCGGGGAGAGCAGGCCGACTGCAACCGCACCCTCGCTTCGCTGACCAACGGCCGCCGGCTCCAGGCGCTGCGGGTCCGGGTCGAGGACCTGACCGGAAGTAACTTCGAACCCGACGGTCTGGGGGAGGCGACCGCCTACCGGACGCCCGAATACGTACCCGGTAGCGCCAGGAGGCTGGTGGCCCGCAGGCTGGGGCGGCT
Organism: Solirubrobacterales bacterium; assembly: GCA_038247145.1. Classification (GTDB taxonomy): domain Bacteria; phylum Actinomycetota; class Thermoleophilia; order Solirubrobacterales; family 70-9; genus 67-14. Next base: position 21,984 of record JBBRVF010000001.1, read on the forward strand.
GCGAGGTTCGGTCCCGGAAGCGCTTGAGCCCTCCGCGGTGCGCCAGCAACATCGGATGAGGGTATCGGCCGAAAGGCTCCGGTACTCGCTCGAGCTGACCGCCGAAGCACTCGGTACTCAGGCTCACACGGCCCGCCGGGCGGCCCGCGGGCTCCAGGAGATCCTCGGCGAGATGCGCGACTGCGACCTCGCCCTGCCCG
>JBBRVF010000002.1:0-18120 GCA_038247145.1 Solirubrobacterales bacterium
GACGTCGCCGGCGGTGATCAGCCGCGAGTCGGCCATCTCGCCGTCATCGCATTCGCCGACCACCGGCAGGACTATGTTCTCCGGCCCGCGGCCGGAAGCGACGATCGCCGCCTGAAGCACGGTGCCGATCGCATGCGAGCCGCAGAGGTAGACCGCGGTCTCCATACGCCCACGCTCGTTGATCTCGAGCTTGCCGGTCAGCTCACCGACACCGTTGACCGAAACCACCGCTGCCGGGGCCGGCAGGGTCGATGGCGCGACGATCGTAACTCCGGACTTCTCGCCGCTTTCGGCCTGACTGTGGCCGACCCTGACCCCGGGAACATCGGTGATCCGGTTTCCAGGGCCGGGTTCGATCCGGCCCACGGAACCGGCGAGATCCCGCCAACGCCGGGTCGTCACGAACTGCCTCCGGATTCGCCGGCAGCAGGAGCTGCGGCTTCGGCCGAGGCGGGGTCGTAGAGCAGGCAGGCGGCGCGCTGATCCCGGGCTCCGACATCGACCAGCGAGGGGTCTACCTGATCGCAGGGCTCGAAGCGTTTCGGGCAGCGGGGGTGGAATCGACAGCCTTTCGGAACCGCGGTCGCATCGGGCAGCTCTCCTTCGAGCAGATTCCTTTGCCCGCCGCCGCCCGCGGCGGGCACCGGCACGGCCTCGACCAGGGCCACCGTATAGGGGTGCTTCGGGTGTTCGATCACGTCTACGGCCGTGCCCGACTCAACCACCCGGCCGAGGTACATGACCGCGATCCGGTCGCAGAGAGACCAGGCGAGGCTGAGGTCGTGGGTGATGAAGATCAGGGCGAGGCCGCGCTTCTCCTTGAGCTCCATCAGCACGGTCAGGATCTGGGCGCGGACTGAGGCGTCGAGCATCGACACCGGCTCGTCGCAGATCAGCCCTTCAGGCTCGAGCACGAGTGCCGCGGCGATCGCCACGCGCTGGCGCTGGCCCCCGGAGAGCTGGTGGGGATAACGATCGAGGTAGGTATCGGGATCGAGGCCGACGTCGGAGAGCGCCCGTCGCACCTTTTCGTCGTGACCGGAGCCGGCGACGCCCTGGACGACCAATGGCTCGGCGACGATCGCTGCGACCCTCTGCCGCGGATTCAGCGTCTGATACGGGTCCTGGAAGATCATCTGGACCCGCTTGCGCAGGTCGGACAGCTCGCGCCTGCCGGTGGCGGGACTGCCGTGCAGCAGCACCTCGCCGCCGGAGAGCTCCTGCAGGCCGAGCATTGCCCGGGCCAGGGTCGACTTGCCGCAGCCGGATTCCCCGACCACTCCGAGAACCTCGCCCCGGCGCCAGTCCAGCGAAACCAAGTCGAGCGCCCGGGACTGACGCCGCCGCTGGCGAAAGGTGACCGAGACCTCACGGGCCTCCATCAGCGGCTCGGTCACAGCCCCTCCCCTAACCTGACCGGCTCGACCTTCGGCCAGCTCGCCCACGGCGAGAAGTGGCAGGCCGCGAGGTGGCCCGGTGAGACCTCACGCAGCGCCGGATCCTGGAGGCAGCGCTCGGTCGAGTACGGGCAGCGCGGATGGAAGGAGCAGCCCTCGGGCGGATTCCCTGGATCGGGCGGGCCGCCGGGTATGGCCGGGGCCAGGCCGCGCTCACCTCCGATTACCGGCAACGAGTCCAGCAGCCGCTTCGTATACGGATGCTGCGGATTCGAGAAGACCGATTCGACCGATCCGGTCTCGACGATCCGGCCGGCGTACATGACCGCAATCCGGTCGCAGGTTTCGGCCATCACCCCAAGGTCGTGAGAGATCAGGATCAGGGCCAGGCCGAGCTCTTCGCGAAGCCTCTCCAGCAGCTGGAGGACCTGCGCCTGCATAACCACGTCGAGCGCGGTGGTCGGCTCGTCGGCGATCACGACCGAAGGCCGGCAGGCGAGCGCCAGAGCGATCATCACCCGCTGGCGCTGGCCACCGGAGAGCTGATGCGGGTAACGCGATCCCAGCTCCGGAGTCAGCCCTACCGTGGTCAGCAGGTCGGCGATGCGCTCCTTGACATCCCTGCCCGAGACTTTCTCATGCAGCCGGATCACCTCGTCCATCTGGAAGTCCACCTTCTTGACCGGATCCAGGGAGTTCATCGCGCCCTGGAAGACGAGCGAGATGTGGCGCCAGCGCACCACCTGCATGCCGGCCTCGGTCCGCCTGCCGATGTTGATCGGCTCTTCGGCACCCTCCGGCCGCAGCTGGATCGAGCCTGTCTGCGAGAGCCCGTCGGGTAGCAGTTTCATCAGCGACAGGGCGGTCGTCGTCTTGCCGCAGCCGGACTCGCCCGCCAGCCCCAGCGATTCGCCGCGGTCAAGACTGAAGCCGACTCCGTCGACGATCGCACGACCGCGGTACTCGACCCGCAGGTCCTCGACTTCGAGAACCTTCTTCACGACTGCCTCTGGGTCAGCCGGGTCACGGGCTCTTCGGCGATGACGGCCTGATCGGACTCTTTCCGAAGTCGCGGGTTGATGAACTCCTCGAACAGGAAGCCGAGCAGCGAGACCGCCAGCACCAGCAGCGTGATGCAGAGTCCGGGAGGAACTACGTACCACCAGGCACCGGCGCTGGGTGCGCCGGAGTTGAAGGCGCTCTCCAGCATCGTTCCCCAGGAGATCCGGGTCGGGTCGCCGAGCCCGAGGCAAGAGAGGGCCGCCTCGGAGAGGATCGCCACGGCGATGATCAGACCGTATGGGCGAAGATCAGCGGCAGCGTATTCGGCAGGATGTGCTTGCGGATGATGTAGACATCGCCGGCTCCCAGCGCGCGGGCCCGCTCGACGAAGGCGCGCTCGCGCAGGGTCAATACCTGCGCGCGGACGATCCTTCCGGTGCCGGCCCAGGAGGTCAGGCCGATGACCGCGATCAGCACGGTCAGCGACGGATCGAGCAGACGGGCCAGAACGATCATCAGCGGCAGAGTCGGGATGACCAGGAACCAGTTCTCCAGGGCGTCGAGGATGCGGTCGGTCCAGCCGCCGTAGTAGCCGCTGGCCAGTCCGACCATCGAGCCGAGCACCGCCGAGATGAAGGCCGCGGCGAAGCCGACCAGCACCGAGACACGAGTACCGACCAGGATCTGGGAGAAGACATCGGCCCCGCTCTCGGTCGTGCCGAGCAGGTGGTCGAAGCTGGGCGGCTGGAGCACTTCGAGGCTCGAAGCCTCGGGGTCGTATGGCGCGATCAGCGTTCCGAAGATCGAGACGAAGACGGCCAGGCCGAGAATCGCCAGGCCGAAGCGCCCGCGCCAGGAGTTGATGATAAGCCGGAATGCGCCGGACCAGGTCATGTCGCTTTCACCCGGGGGTCGAGGTAGAAGTAGAGGACGTCGGCCAGCAGGTTGGCGACGATCACCGCAAAGGAGAAGACGAGGAAGGTGCCCTGGAGCACCGGGAAGTCCTTGTCGTTGATCGCCTGGAAGGTCAGCTCGCCGAGGCCGGGCCAGGAGAAGATCGTTTCGATCGTGATCGCGCCGCCGACCACGGCTCCGAACTGGATCGCAGAGAGCGTGACCAGCGGCAGCAGCGCATTCGGTACGGCATGCTTCCTGACGACTCGATCCCAGCGCTGGCCGGTCGCCCGCTTGACCGTGATGAAGTCCTCGGTCAGCACGTCGACCATCGACGATCGCATGATCAGGAAGTACTGACCCAGCAGCATCAGGGTCATCGCGGTCGCCGGCAGGATCAGATGTTCGGCCACGTCGGCAGCCTCGGCCAGGAAGCTGGAGAACTCGACCCCCGGCGTCACCTGGAGGCCCGACGGCAGGATCGGTAACCAGACCGCGAAGATGAGGATCAGGATGATCCCGATCCAGTACTCGGGTGAGGCGTAGGTGAACAGGCTGAAGCCGAGCAGCCCGTCGTCGGTCTTTTGTCCACGCCGCGTGGCGGCAATCACCCCCATCCAGCTACCGAGCAGGGTGGCGATGAACGTCCCGGTGCCTACCAGGAGCAGCGTCCACGGCGTCGCGTCGACGATCTCGTCCCAGACCGGCCGGCGCGAGCGCTGGCTGGTGCCGAGGTCGCCGCGCACCGTGTCGCCGACGTAGTCGGTGAACTGACCGACCAGCGGCTTGTCGAGGCCGTAGGCGGCCTGGAGCTTCTGTATCTCTTCGGGGGTGGCCCGGGGCAGGCGGGCAAGCTGGGTGGTCGGGTCGCCCATGACCCTGAACAGGAAGAAGTTGAACAGGATCACGAAGACCAGGGTCAGGATCGAAGCAGCGACTTTGCCGGTCAACCACCGCCCGCTCATTCGGCAGGTCCCGCTTGCTCAATCCCCGGATTCACCGGAGTCTCACTCCTCCATTTCCAGCGGTTCGCCGTCGCGGCGCCGGCGGGCGCGCAGGATGAAGAATCCGGCGCCGCCGATCAGGATCACGGCGATGATCGCGACAATCGCCCCTGAACCGCCGCCTCCGCCATCATCCGAGGTCGCCCCAGCAGCGGGTTCAATCGAAAGAAGAGGCCCATAACCGGCCTGCTCGCAAAAGATGTCACCTGTTTCCAGCGGGCAGATCGGCTCGACGTTGGCCAGGCGATCGGTCCGGTAGGCCTGAAGGTTCGGGTCTTCGGACAGAACGACGTAGCCCACTTCATCCTGAAGGATGTTCTGCATGCGGGTGACCACTTCACGGCGCTGGTCGACGTCAAAGATGCCCGCCTGCTCCTTGAACAGCTTGTCGTACTCGGCATTCGAGAAGAACGAGTCCGAGGAGCCGCCGATCTCACCGGTGGTCATCAGGCTGAGCAGGAAGCTCGGGTCGTAGGCGTCTCCGCCCCAGCCCCAGATGAAGCTGTCGAAGTCGGGCGCCGGCTTGCCATCGACCGATCGGATCGTCAGCTCGGTCAGCTTGTCGACGCTGACCACCTCGACGTTGTATTCGATGCCGACCTCGCGGGCCATCTCCGAAACCAGCTTGGCCGCCTGGATGTTCGACGGCGACTCGGAGCGCACATACAGGTTGAACGAGAGCTCGTTTCCGTCTTTCGAGCGGATACCGTCGCCGTCGCGGGTATACCCGGCGTCATCGAGAATCTGGTTCGCCTTCTCCGGGTCGAAAGGGTAGATGTTGTCCGGCTCCTCATAGAAGTCCTTGTAGAAGGACGGCAGAAAGCCATTGGCGACGAACGAGGTGCCACGGTTGGCGATCTCGTTGATCCGGTCGCGGTCGACCGCGTAAGCAATCGCCTGGCGCACGTCCACGTCCTGGATCGCCGGGTTGAAGTTGGCGTCGGGACACAGCTTCTCCGGACACAGGTTGAAAGCGAGCTGGGTGAACGACGGTGAAGGACTCGACATCGTTTCGATGTTCGCCTGCTGGCCGAGCCGGTCAAAGGTAGTCGCCTGAACTTCCGGAACGAGGTCGATCTCACCGAGCTGAAGCGCCCGCTCGGTCGCGTCCTGGGTGCCGTACTTGATGAACTGGACCTGGCTGAAGTTGGGCTTCGGGTCGAACTCCGGGTTCTGCTCCATGCGGATTATCCGGCCGCGCTCGAACTCGGTGACGATGAACGGCCCGCTGCCGACCATTGGCAGGTCCGGCTGATAGCTGGTGGTCAACTCCTCCAGGGGAACTTTGCCCCAGATGTGCTCGGGCAGGATGTAGATGAACAGGCCTCCGACGATGCGGGCATCCGGCCTCGAAGTCTTGATGACCACGGTCTTGTCGTCGGGAGCCGTGATCGAGGTGACGTTGTTGGTGTAGCTGGTGAACAGCTCGCCCTCGCTACCCAGGGTCTCAAGCGACCACTTGACGTCGGTCGAGGTGATCGGCACCCCGTCTGACCAGGTCCGGTCGGCGAGCGTGAATGTGACCGTCTTGCGGTCCTCTGAGACTTCCCAGCTTTCGGCAATTCCGGGAGCGGGAGAAAGGTCCTCGGTGGAGAAGTTGACCAGCAGATCCCAGTTGATGGCCCAGACGGTGTAGCTCTCTTCGTCGAGTCCGGTAAACGGGTTGAGCGTCTGCGGGTCCTGTCCCCATCCGATGCGCAGCACGTCTTCGCCGGAGCTGCCGGTGGAGCCGGAATCCCCGGTCGTCTCGGCCATTGCCGGCATGGCAAGAGCCAGCGCCAGGGCCAGTACGGCGAAAACCGCCGCCATGAAACTGCCTCTTCTGTTCGTCAGACCCATCTGTCTCCTCCTCATTACTTTCCGGCCGGCTGGACTGCCGCCTCGGTTACTTCGAGCGTCTTTGCCGCGCCGTCGAGCCTTACCGCGGCCCCCAGCGGCATCGTCGCCATGTGTTTTCCGTGCCCCACGGGCAGGTTCGCGATCGCCGGAATGCCCAGCGGTCCGATCAACTCGTCAAGCACCTCTTCGATCGAAAGGGTCGACTCCGGACCCTCCGGGACCGTCTGCGGCAGCAGGTTGACGTCGGTCCCCATGACGAAGCCGGCGACGTTGTCGAGTTTGCCCGCCCGGACCAGGTGGTTGAGCAGCGTGTCGACCAGGTAGGGGTCGGTATTCAGCTCTTCGACCATGAGGATCTTGCCGTCGGTGTCGACTTCGAACGGCGTGCCGATCGAAGCGCTGACCAGGGTCAGGCAACCGCCGACAAGGGTCCCTTCGGCGACACCTTCGCCGATCGTCAGCACGTATGGGTTCTCCGGGTCTTCGAAAACTTTGCCCAACGGCTTAGGCTGAAAGGCCCGGTGGAACCACTCTTCGGTCTGCTTGCTCAGCTCGTCCTTGCGGCGGGTGAAGCGCAGGAAGTTCGGGCCGTAAAAGGTGACCCAGCCGGGCTTCGCCGCCAGTGCCAGGTGAAGGCCGGTGATGTCGCTGAAGCCGCAGACGATGCGCGGATCGCCGAGGCTGTCCCAGTCGATCAGGTCGTAGAGACGGGCGCAACCGTAGCCGCCGCAGAGCGTGTGAACCATGTCGATACCGGGCTCGCTCAGCGCCCACTGGAGGTCCGCCGCCCGCTCGGCGTCAGTGCCGGCCAGATAGCCGTGGACCTTGCGGTAGTTCGGCCCGAATATGACCCTGTGTCCGCGGGACTCGAAGTAGTCGCGGGCCTGCTCACTGTCGCTCCGGGTCTGCGGCGGGCTGGCCGGGGCGACGACCGCGATCGTCGCCTTTTCGGGAAGTGCATTCGGCTTGATCCGTGTCAATTGGACCTTCCTGCGGTCAGACCGACCGCTTCGGCGATTAGTGAGTCTTCTGCCCGCAGCGAGCCGAGCACGAGTTCGATATGGAGATCGGCAATGCGGTCGAGGTCGAGTGCCCCGCCCGGCTGAAACCAGAGGGCGACCCCGGTGCATTGGAGCAGGATGGCGTAGGTCGCCACCGCCGGATCCGGGGTATTCAGCTCGTCTGCGTCCATGCCTTCGCTGATCAGCGAGCGGAACAGATCCTGGTACCGGTCGCGGCTGGCGAGCAGCGCCTCGCGCGGCTCTCCGGAGAGCGCCCGGATCTCGCTGTCGGTGACGAAAGCCTCGCGCGTGTGCAGGCCGTGGTAGACGACATGCTCGCGGACCGCCGCCGCCAGCTTCAGCGCCGGGCTCTCGACCCGGGCCATGCCAGTCCGTACCGCATCGGTCAGCCTCTCCATGAAGTCGTTCTGCAGCTGGATCAGGATCGATTCCTTGGCCGGAAACCAGTGGTAGATCGCGGCCGGCTGGATGTCTGCGGCGGCGGCGATCGATCGCATCGAGGTCGCGTGGTAGCCCCGCCTGGCAAAGAGGTCAACCGCGGCCTCTTCGATCACGGCTCGAGTCTCGACGCCGTCGCGGGTCGGATCCCTGGGATCGCTGTCAGGCAAGCCCGAGCAGCTCCTTCGCCGTCGGCTGGTCGGCGACCTCACGGCCCAGCTGGTGGGTCAGCCCGACAGCCGCCTCGACAAGCGCCGCATTCGAAGGAGCGTGAACGCCACGACTGATGTAGGCGACGTCCTCCAGCCCGGTACGAATGCCGGGCGCGCCCTTGAGCAAAGCCAGCGCCATCAAACGACGGTGGTGCCGGCCGATGCAGGTGACTGTCCAGAACGTGTCGGAGGGCAGCGGCCTGAGCATTGCGTCGAGTGCCTCGGGCGAGGCGTCGATACCGCCCGGCACTCCGAATACGAGGTTGATCCGGAACGGGCCCGGAAGCGTGCCGTCCTCCAGCCAGCGGATCGCGCTGACCACGTGGCCCACGTCAAAGCACTCAACCTCAAGCGCAATTCCCGAATCGAGCGCCCGCTTGACGATGCCACGGCCGGCCGGCGGAGCGGTGATGAAGGTCTCGTCGCCAAAGTTCATCGAGCCCGACTCGACCCCGGAGATGTCAGGCGATGCTTCGAGCCCTGTCGTTCGCTCTTCGATCGTCATGTCGTTGCTGCCGCCGGTAGAGACCATGGTGATCAGGTCGCTGCCTGCCCGGATCCGGTCGATCACGTCGCCGAAAAGCTCCGGTCTGCCGCTGGGCGTGCCGTCATCTTCGCGAACGTGGAGGTGGGCGATGTTGGCCCCGGCCTCTGCGGCCCCGATCGCCGATTCGGCGATCTCCTGCGTCGTATACGGGATATTCGGGTTGTTCTCCCGGAAGACGTCGGCCCCGGTGACGGCCACCGTCAAAACCACCGGATCGCTGTCCCAGGCCTTCATCAGGAGTCCTCGCCCGAGCGCTCGAAGGCGGTCCGTACGTCTTCCGTCAGCGGTCTCGATCCGGGAATCCCGCCGTCCCACATGACCAGGGCGAACTCGGCCTCGACCGCGGTCTTGCCGTTGGCGTCACGCAGGACCTCTTTCGTATCGAAGCTCTTGTTGCCGACGCGGGTGACTTCGATGTCGAATGACACCGGCCCCGAAGCCAGGGTCAACTCGCGATCGAAGTTGACCGAGCAGCGGCCGACCACGTACTGACTGCGGTTCATTCCGAGGCTTTCCAGAAAGCGGTCGCGACCTTCCTCGAGATAGGTCAGCACGACCGCGTTGTTGACGTGGCCGAGCCCGTCGATGTCGCGCCACCTCATGCCCACGGAGAACTCGCTCAAGTCCTCGCCTCCTGCATGCCGAAAGCCTGCTGCAGAGCCGGTGTTCGGCGCAGCAGGTCGAGTGAGTAGGCACCGACGTCCGGTGTGAATCCGGAGCCGACCAGCATGCGGATGTCGCGGCCGATGCCGTCGGCGGTCAGGGCCGCGGTCTGGAAGGAGGTTGCCATTGAGAAGAAGAGCACCGTGCCGCCGGTAGCGGTGGCGACGATCGCCGCCGGCTCGCAGCCGGAGGAATTGACCACAACCACGGTCAGGTCGGCGGCCGGGACCCCGGCCCCGGCCAGCGCTTCCAGCGTGCCGGCCGGGTCGCGCAGGTCGACGGTCAGGCCGACGTCGCAGAGTCCGAGCTGTATCGCCCGGGACACGGCGACTCCGTCGACGTCGAGGCAGACCACGGTGCCATCGGCCACGGTTTCCCGGGCAGCCGCCATCGCCAGCTTGCCGGCATGGCCTGCTCCCATGACGACGACGGTCGCCCCTTCGTGGGCCAGATCGCGCACATGAGAACCGGCCCCGTAGACGTCGTAGACCTCAATCGCCGTCTCCACCGGGATGTCTTCGGGCAGCGGACCCCACGGGGCGCTTTCAAAAACGAATGCCGTGCCTTCGACCTCGATCTGGGCCGAGTCCGGGTCGAGGTGGGTGACTGCGTCGATCCTCAGCGGAGTCAGGGTCAGCGAAGCGAGAGTGACGATCTTCTCGCCGACGACGGGCGGGTCGGCGTAGCGCTCCCCCACCGCGGTGACCGTGCCCAGGCAGACCCCGCCCGAGTCGGTCTCGGGGTTGTGCATCTTGCCACGGGCGCGCACGATCTCCATCACCTTCAGCGCCATCAGCTCGGGATCTCCGTCGCAGGATTCGCGGATGTTGCGGTGGGAGGTCGAGTCGAGGCAGAGCCGCTCGACCGCGATCTCGAACTCGGTCAGGCCGACCGGATCGGAGGCATCGAGGCGGCGGGCCGGCTGCGGCAACGCGCGCGGAGGATCAAGGACCCTTCCGGTGCCAAGTTGCTCGCTGCTTACCTCCACCCAAACCCCCAGAATTCGTCAGGCTCGTCCTCCGAGCTTCATGAACGACCGTTAGGCTAGGGGAAGTAAGCCCGTTCGTCAAGAGCGACACTCACCGGAGCCGCAAATTGGGACTTGACCTGCCGATCGTCTGGAGTGAAAGCCACCGGGAACACCAACCGGAGGGCGAGGTCTGGGTCGGGGTAAGGATCGCCGGCACCGAACATCCCGAAAGGGTCGAGCGCATCCTGGCCTCGCTCGGCCAGGCAGGAGCCGCAACGCCGATCGGCCCGAAGGCTCAGCCGACCGACAGTCTCGAACGCGTCCACTCCTCCGAGCTGCTCGCCTACCTCGGCGACGCCTGGCAGGCCTGGCAGGAATCCGGGCACGAGGACGACCCGGGCCAGGACCGGGTAGTGCCTTACCTCTTCCCTACCGACGGTCTGCTGAACGGACTGCCGCCGGCCGAAGGCGCCTCGGCCGCGGCCCGAGCCGGTCGCTTCACTTACGACACCATGACCCTGATCGGCCCCGGCACCTGGCAGGCCGCACGGGCTGCAGCCGAAGCCGCGCTGACCGCCGCGGACCTGGTCTTTGAAGGCGCACCCGTGGTCTACGCCTGCTGCCGGCCCCCCGGCCACCACGCAACCCGAGAAGCGATCGGCGGCTCCTGCTACCTGAACAACACGGCGCTGGCCGCCGCCCGGCTTGCCGACTCCGGGCGCGGCCCGGTAGCTGTTATCGACGTCGACGCCCATCACGGAAACGGCACCCAGTCGATCTTCTACGAAGACCCGTCGGTGCTGACCGCATCGATCCATATCGACCCCGGCCATGGCTGGTTCCCTCACTTCCTCGGCTTTGCCGGTGAGACCGGCAGGGGCCCAGCCGAAGGTAAAAATCGCAACCTGCCGATCGCCCCCGGTACCGGGGATCAGGGCTGGCTGGCAGGGCTGTGCTCGCTGATCGCGTGGGCCCGGGCCGGCGGCGCCCGCTCGCTGGTCGTCGCACTCGGCGTCGACGCCGCCCACCACGATCCGGAAAGCCCGCTCGAAGTGACGATCGACGGCTATCGTGAAGCCGGCCGGCTGCTCGGCGACATGGGCCTCCCGACCGTGATAGTCCAGGAAGGCGGCTACGACCTCGACAACGTCGGCCCCCTGGTCAGGGAAACCCTGCTCGGCTTCGAGTCGGCCTGAGCCTCAGAACACGGCCGACCGGGCGATCAGATCGCGCGCGTGCGGCCTTCTACGCCGCTGCGGATGAAATCGACGATCTCGTCGGTACTTGAACCAGGGGTGAATACCTCGGCCACACCGAGGTTCTTCAGCCTTTCGATGTCGCGCTTGGGAATCGTGCCGCCGACGGTCAGCAGCACGTCGTCGACCCCCTGGGCCTCGAGCAGCTCGACGATCTTTGGCACCAGGGTCATGTGGGCGCCGGAGAGGATCGAGATGCCGATCGCGTCGGCGTCCTCCTGGATCGCGGTCTCGGCGATCTGCTCCGGAGTCTGGTGAAGGCCGGTGTAGATCACTTCCATGCCGGCGTCGCGCAGGGCGCGGGCGATGATCTTGGCTCCCCGGTCATGACCGTCGAGGCCGGGCTTGGCGACGACCACGCGGATCTTTCGCTTCACAGAAGTGCTGGCGGCTTCCATCTCAGAAGACCGGGGTCTCGGTGTAGGTTCCGAACACGTCCTGGAGCGCACCGACCATCTCGCCCTCGGTGGTCCGGGCCCGGGCCGCTTCGATGATCGGGTACATCATGTTGCCGCCGTCCTCGGCCACCTTCTTCAGCTCGGTCAGGGCGGCATCGACCTCGGCCTGGCTGCGTTCCTCTTTGGTCTTCTTCAACCGCTCGACCTGCTTGGCCTCCAGCGCCGGGTCGATGTGGAGCAGCGGTACTTCCTCTTCTTCGTGCCGGTGGCTGTTTACGCCGACGATCAGCCGCTCCTTGTCGTCGAGTTCGCGCTGGAAGGTGAAGGCCGCCTCGCCGATCTCGCGTTGGGGGAAGTTCTGGCGGACCGCCTCGACCATGCCGCCGAGCTCGTCGATCCGGCGGAAGTAGTCGTAGGCATCGGCCTCGAGCTCATCGGTCAGCGACTCGACGAAGTACGAGCCGCCGAGCGGGTCAACCGTATTGGTCACACCGGTCTCCTCCTTGATGATCTGCTGGGTCCTGAGCGCGACTCGCACCGCTTCTTCGGTCGGTAGCGCCAGCGCCTCGTCGAAGGAGTTGGTGTGGAGCGACTGGGTGCCGCCGAGAACGCCGGCCAGGGCTTCGATCGCCGTGCGCACGATGTTGTTCAGCGGCTGCTGGGCGGTCAGCGAGACGCCGGCGGTCTGGGTGTGGAAGCGCAGCCGCATCGACTCGGGTTTCTTCGCACCGTAGGTCTCTTTCAGCTCGCGGGCCCAGATCCGACGGGCCGCGCGGTACTTGGCGATCTCCTCGAAAAAGTCGATGTGGGAGTTGAAGAAGAAGGAGAGCCGCGGGGCAAAGGCGTCGACGTCGATTCCCCTCTCGATCGCCCGCTCGACATAAGTGAAGCCGTTCTTCAGGGTGAAGGCGAGCTCCTGCGAAGCGGTCGCTCCGGCCTCGCGGATGTGGTAACCGGAGATCGAGATCGGATGCCAGCGCGGCATGTTGTCGGTGCAGTACTCGACCATGTCGGTGACCAGGCGCATTGCCGGCTCGACCGGGAAGCACCACTCCTTCTGGGCGATGTAATCCTTGAGGAAGTCGGTCAGGATCGTGCCGGCCAGGTTCTCCGGGCGAACACCCTGGCGCTCGCCGACAAGAACGTAGAAGGCGAGCAGCATCGCCGCCGGGGCGTTGATCGTCATCGAGGTGCTGACCTTGTCCAGCGGGATGCCGCCGAACAGAATCTCCATGTCGTCGAGCGTGTCGACGGCGACGCCTTCGCGGCCGACCTCTCCCAGCGACCGGGCATGGTCGGAGTCGTAGCCCATCAGGGTCGGCATGTCGAAGGCGGTCGAAAGGCCTGTCTGGCCGTGCTCGAGCAGATAATGAAAGCGTTCGTTGGTCTCCTCGACCGTGCCGAAGCCGGCAAACTGGCGCATGGTCCAGTTGCGACCCCGGTACATCGACTCGTACGGGCCCCGGGTGAACGGGTACTGGCCCGGCTCGCCGATCTTGTCAGCCGGATCGCCCTTCAGATCATCAGGCCCGTACTTCGCCCTGACCGGCCTGCCCGACATCGTGGTGAAATTCTTCTCCGCAGCCGGCGGTGTACCCGTATCGGCAGCCTCAGCCTCGGCGTTCGCGCCGGCGTCGCCGGCCGCTGATGTGGAGGTCGGTTCCATGGGAACCAGATACTAGAGCGAAACCAGCCGCAGCCAGAATCCGTCAGCGGCGCTTTGAGAGGTAACTGCCAAGGCCCCCCATGGCTGCCGCGAATACGACTGTGCCGGCGACCGCAAGGTTGCGGCCGATGCGGTCGAAGCGGATGATCCGCCAGCCCCGCTCTTTGGCGACCTTGACGAGAGCTGCGTCGGGATTGACCACGACCGCATTGCCGACCGCACCGAGCATCGGCAGGTCCGAGGCCGAGTCCGAATAGGCCCAGGAGCCCTCGAGATCCAGCCCGTGCTCTTCGGCGAGATCCTCCATCGCCTCGACCTTTCCCGGTCCGTAGACGAAGCGGCCGTCGAGACGGCCCGTGTAGACACCTTCGTCGTTGACCACGTAGCGGGTTCCGATGCCGCCGTCCATACCGAGTACGCCGGCAATCGCTTCGACCAGTTCATGGCCGGCGGCGCTGACGATGAAGGTCTTGAGGCCGTCATCCTGCCGGCTGTGGATCTCGGCCAGCATCTCGGGATAGATCCGCGGCAGCACCCCGGCCAGCACTTCCGGCCACATCTGCTCGATCTCCCTGGCCGAGACGTTCGAGAGCGTATCCCGGGCCATCTTCAGGACCTCATTGGTCTGTTCGTCTGTCGCGCCTTTGATCCGGTAGCGCAGATGATCGCTGCCCCACCTGAAGATCTGGGTCCGCGAGATCAGCCCTCGCCGCCGGGCCACCCGGGCGAACTCCATCCCGCTGGAGCCCGCCATCAGGGTCTTGTCAAGGTCGAAAAACGCCGCTGCTTTCTTTTCACTCACACCGGAAACGGTAGCGAGCCGGGAGGGTCAGCCTCGCGGCCCGGCCCTGAATCCGGTTGCCGAAAGCGCCGCTGGCGGCGTCGCGCTCAGACCTCGATGAAGATTGCGTCGCCCTGGCCTCCGCCGGAGCAGATCGCGGCACAGCCGAGGCCGCCGCCGCGGCGCTTCAGCTCGCGAACCAGGGCACCGATGATGCGGGCACCGGAGGCGCCGATCGGGTGGCCGAGGGCGATCGCGCCGCCGTTGACGTTGACTTTGGCTTCGTCGATGCCGAGCATGTCGACCGTATTCAGCGAGACTGAAGCGAAAGCTTCGTTGACCTCCCACAGATCGACCTCGTCGGCCGTGCGGCCCATCTTCTCGAGGCCGGCCTTGGCGGCCAGGGCCGGCGTCTTGGCGAGGCAGGCGTAGTCATCGCCGATCTGGCCGTAGCCGACGATCGTGCCCATGATCTCCTTGCCGTTGGCCTTGGCCCAGTCTTCGGAGGCCAGCACGAGGGCACCGGCACCGTCATTGACTCCCGGGGCGTTGCCGGCGGTATGGGTGGCGGTCTCGTCGCCGATCGCGCGCAGCTTGGCCAGGGACTCCTGGGTCGCTTCGGGGCGGATCGCCTCGTCGGTATCGACGATGGTCTCTCCCTTGCGGCCCTTGACCGTCACCGGGACGATCTCCTCGGCGAACACTCCGGCCTGCTGGGCCTTGTCCGCAAGCTCATGTGAACGGGCGGCGAAGCGGTCCATGTCATCGCGCTCGACCCCGAGGTGGTTCGAGACCTCGCTGGCTTCGTTGATCATCTGCAGATGGGTGAAGGGGTTGGTCAGACCGTCGTGGGTCATCGCATCAACCGACTTCACATCGCCCATCCGGTAGCCGAAGCGGGCCCCGGGCAGCAGGTACGGGGCGTTGCTCATCGACTCCATGCCGCCGCCGACACCGACCTCGACGTCGCCGGCACGGATCGCGAGGTCGATCAGGCCGACCGCGCGCATTCCCGAAGCACAGACCTTGTTCACGGTTTCCGAGGGAACCTCCTTCGGGATGCCGCCCTTGATCTGAGCCTGGCGCGACGGGATCTGGCCCTGTCCGGCCTGGATCACCTGGCCGAAGCTGACCAGTTCCACGTCCGAGGGACTGACGTCCGCGCGCTCCAGGGCACCGGCGATAGCCACGCCGCCGAGCTCGGTCGCGTCAACCGGGGCGAGGCCGCCGCCCATCTTGCCGAAGGCCGTGCGTGCGGAGGAGAGAATCACTGTGCGGGGCATCTGCCGCCTTTCGTGGGTCGAATCGATTGCTAAGCATTCTGAAGATACCGACCGGAGCCGGGGCCGGGCTATCTAGACTGCGGCCCATGAAGGCCTACTCAAGCGATGTTGCCCTGTCAGAGCTCGATGCCGACCTGGTCGCGATCGGCCTTTTCGAAGGCGAAGAGCTGAGCGAACCCCTCGGCAGCACTCCCGGTGCCGGCGACGCCTCGGCCGACTTCAAGTCCTCGATCACGATCTTTCCGGGCAAGCCCGAGCGGGTGGCGATAATCGGCCTCGGACCGAAGGGCGACTTCACCGTCGAGAGGGCGAGGGTCGCAGGAGCGGTCGCCCAGAGCGCACTGAAGAAAGTCAAAGGCGAGGCTCTGGCCTGGATGCTGCCGGAGACCGCCTCGACCGCCGGGGACGCGGACCCGGGTGCTGTTGCCGCGGCCCTGGTCGAAGGCGCGACGCTGGCCGCCTTCGAGTTCGACCGGTTCAAGTCCGGCTCCGACGGCAAGGAGGCAGTACCGGAGCTACGGGCGATCGAGATCTCGGCCACGACCGACGTGGCCGATGCGGTCAGGATCGGCGAAGCGGTGGCCAATGCCGGCAACCGCGCCCGCTACCTGCAGAGCCTGCCGGCCAACGTCGCAACGCCCGAGTACCTGGCCGGACGCGCCCGCGAGATCGCTGACGGCCACGACTCGCTGACCGTCGAGGTGCTCGACCGTGCCGGAATCATCGACGCCGGCATGGGCGGCCTCGAGGCGGTGGCCAAGGGTGGCGCGGATGTCGAGCCACGCCTGATCACGCTGAAGTACACCGGGCGCGGTGCCGGAGAGACGCTCGGCCTGGTCGGCAAGTCGGTCACCTTCGATACGGGCGGCATCTCGATCAAGCCCTCCGCAGGCATGCACGAGATGAAGATGGACATGTCGGGCGGGGCCGCGGTGCTCGAGGCGGTCGCGGCGATCGCCGAACTGGAGGTGCCGATCGACCTGATCGCCGTGCTGCCCGCTACCGAGAACATGCCTTCGGGCACGGCGCTGAAGCCGGGAGACATCATCACCCAGCTCAACGGCAAGACGGTCGAGGTCACCAATACCGACGCCGAGGGCCGTCTGATCCTGGCCGACGCTCTGGTCCACTGCGCCCGCGAAGGGGCGGACCGCATGGTCGATATCGCCACCCTGACCGGCGCCGTGCTGATCGGCCTCGGTTCGACCTACGCGGCCCTGCTCTCCAACGATGACGACCTGGCCGCGCAGGTCAGCGCCGCGGGTGAAGCATCGGGCGAAATGGTCTGGCGACTGCCGCTTCACGACGAGTACAAGGATCTGACCAAAGGGGAAATCACCGACCTGGTCAATGCCTCCGCCCAGCGCAAGGCCGGCACGATCTACGCCGCCTCCTTCCTCGAAGAGTTCACCCAAGGAAAGCCCTGGGCCCACCTCGACATCGCCGGCACCGCCTGGGATACCGGCCGCGAGTACTGGGGAAAAGGACCGACCGGATTCGGAGTTCACCTGCTGGTCGCCCTGGCCCGGGCCCTCGCCAAGAACAACGACTGAAAGAACCCGCGCCGTACTTGGATTCCACGCGGGTGCTTACCCGGGGCCTTCTGTGCGCGGCTGGCGAGGAGCAAAGCGAAGCTGGTGAAGGGAGCGTACTTCCGTACGTGTCCGAACCTGCGAGCGTCGACGATGTCCAGGCGTGCACAGGTGGTTCCGGGGGAGTGCTCGCCTTACGTCCCCCGCAGCGTCGGCTGCCTGGGGCGAGGCAGCATCCCTAGGATTCGGCGCATGAACTTCGACCTCAGTGATGAACAGCGCCTGCTCAGAGAGACCGTCCGCGACTTCGCCCGCAGCGAGGTCGCTCCCGTAGCCGAAGAGCTCGACCGGACCAAGTCCTTCCCCTACGAGATCGTCGCCAAGATGGCCGATCTCGGCCTGATGAGCATCCCGTTCTCCGAGGAGTACGGCGGAGGAGGAGGCGACATCCTCTCCTACGCCCTGGCGGTCGAGGAGCTGGCACGGATCGATTCCTCCGTGGCGATCACCATGGCGGCCCACACCTCGCTCGGCACCGCGCCGATCTACAACTGGGGTACGGAAGAGCAGAAGCAGCAGTGGCTGCCCGACCTATGCGCGGGGAAGACGCTCGCGGCATTCGGCCTGACCGAGCCGGAAGCGGGCTCGGACGCCGGCAATACCAAGACCCGCGCCGTACTCGACGAAGGCGACTGGGTGGTCAACGGCGCCAAGCAGTTCATCACCAACTCTGGAACCGACATCTCTGCCTGCGTCTCGATCACGGCGGTCACCGGGCAGGGGGAGCGCGGCCCCGAAATCTCGAACATCATCGTCCCCAACGGCACCGACGGCTACGTGATCGGCGAGCCGTACCGGAAGATGGGGTGGAATGCATCTGACACCCGCCCGCTGACCTTTGAGGACGCGAGGGTGCCGGAGGGCAACCTGCTCGGCCCGCGCGGTGAGGGCTTCAAGCAGTTCCTGCAAATACTCGACGGCGGCCGAATCGGCGTCGCGGCGATGGCGGTCGGAGTTGCGCAGGGCGCCCTGGACGAAGCTCTGAAGTACGCCAAGGAGCGTCAGGCATTCGGCAAGTCGATCTCCAAGTTCCAGGCGATACAGGCGAAGATCGCCGACATCTCGTCCCAGCTCGAAGCGGCCCGGCTGCTGACCTACAAAGCGGCGATCGAGAAGGACAATGGTGAGAACTTCACCCTGACCGCCGCCCAGGCCA
>JBBRVF010000003.1:0-16823 GCA_038247145.1 Solirubrobacterales bacterium
GGTTCACTGTTTCGAAGCCGTGGTCGGCCCTGACCATGCTCAGGCCGATCGGGCTGCGGTCGAAGACCTGCCTGAAGAGCTGGTCGGACTCCTCCTTCTCCCGTCGGGCCGTGTATTCATCGGAGATGTCACTGTACGACCAGACGATCACCGGTCCGTACCTGAAGCTGTCGGCGAGGATCGCGGCCGAGCGGCCCCAGACCGAACTGCCGTCTTTTCTGACCGATCTCAGCGTGTCCAGGGTCGACCCGTTGCCGGTCAGGCGGGTCGCCGAGGCCTCGCGCAGAGCGGATTCGTCGGGTGTCTCGTCATCGGGAATCAGCGACTTGAGCGACACCCCGACCAGTTCGCCTTCGCCGTAACCCAGCAGCTGTTCGAGCCGGCGGTTGCTGAAGATGATCTTCCGGTCCTCGACCCCGACCACCCCGACGCCTTCGAAAAGGTTCTCGAGGATCGCCGCCCGGTCGACCAGGTCGGCGCTTGCCACCTGACTCTCGCGGTAGTACCGCTGGAGGTGCTGGGAGAGCACATAGGTGACCGCGAGCAGCACGAACAGGATCGTGATCTGGGTGGAGCCGTCGCCGAGCCTGCTGAGATCGCCGCTGATGTCTCGGGTCAGGTAGTCCAATAGACCTACCAGGACGACCAGGACGAGAGCGGTCGGGATCATCACGCGGGTCGCTGCCGAGCCCGGTCCGTTATCCAGCAGGATGGACGCCAGCCCCCTGTCACTTCTCAGAAAGACGAAGCCTGCGAAAAGTGCGACGAGGACCGCGGCAGAGATCAGGCTTCTCTCCAGCTCCAGCTCGGTCTCGATCAGGTTTCCGACCTCGTATCCGCCGACGACAAGCGAAGCGAGCACGCCGATCCCGGCGATCGAGACGAACGCCGATGCCCAGCGGTATCGCGGCGCGTCCAAGTCAACACTCGCCACGGCCAGACCCAGCAGGAAGACGGCGGAAAGGTGCCATTGCAGCGCTGTGTCCCAGACGCTCGAATCGACCAGCGTGACTCCGAATGAGTTTCCTCCAGAGGTGACGAGCAGCAGAAAGGAGACCCCTGAGACAGCCACGGCAAGACCGATTCCGAATGCGTGAAGCGCGGGCGCCAGGCCCCTGCCCTCCCTCAGCAGCAGAACGGAGACTCCGAGCAGGGCCAGTAGCGCCACGGGCAGGATTTGAGCCGGCGGGGCACCCAGATAGGCGCCTTCGAGCGCCGGCAGGTCGAACAGCTTCCCGACGCAGAGCGCCGCGAAGGCGCTGACGGCGAACCACCCCGACCCGGTCGGCGCATATCTGCCGACCGTCTGCCAGGCTCCGAGCAGGCGCGACCCCAGCCGACTGACTGCCTCAGTCGAGGCGGCCTCATCCGCCAGAAAGCGCACTGCCAGATTGGCGAGATCTCGGTCATTCAGGGTATAGCGGTTCACTTCTGGTCTGCTTCCGTCCTTGGCCTGCTGCTCTCGGGAGCCAGACTAAGGTTCCCTCAAGCGCAATCGGCCTAACAGACGGGCTGCAATAAAACCGCCGCGCCGCATTGACTCAGCTCAGGGGCTGGTCTGTCCCCCGTCGAGCAGATCGGCCAGCAGATGCTCGCGCGAATAGTCCGGCGATGCGAAATCGATCGTTTCTACCGGTTTCGGACGGGCGAACAGGTAGCCCTGGGCCCAGTCGACACCGAGCGACCGGAGAATGGCGAGCGTTCCTTCGTCTTTGACCATTTCGGCCACCGTACTCTTGCCAAGACCCCTGGCGACGTCGACGATGGCTTTGACCATGAGCTGATCGGCCGGGTTGCCGGAGAGGCTGGAAATGAACTCCCCGTCGATCTTCACATAGTCGCAATGGATCGCCTTCACGTACGAGAACGAAGCGAAACCAGTTCCGAAATCATCGAGGGCAACACGGCATCCGAGGCGGCTCAGAGCGGAAGCGAAGCTCTGCGCCCTGGCCATATCCCGAATCGCACCGGTCTCGGTAACTTCGAAGACCAGTAGTGAAGGGTCAATCCGTCTCCTGCCGACCTCCGAGGAGATCATCTCGAGCAGATCCGGATCGCCGAACGAGCGACCGGAAAGGTTGACGCAGAGTCTCGCGTGCAGGCCGGACCGCTGATGCTCGGCGAGCAGCTCGATCGTTCGCTTGATCATCCAGCGATCGATCCCGAGCATCAGGTCGTACTTCTCTGCAACCGGAAGGAAAGCTCCCGGCGGGATCAACGATCCGTCTTCGCCTCTCATCCGGATGAACAGCTCGAACATCGGGGGCTCCTCACCCGTGAGGTGGACGATCGGCTGGGCGACCGCCGCAAAACCGTCGTTCTCGACGGCGGCGTTGATCCGCCCGGTCCAGCTGATGCCGCTGCCGATGCTGGTCTCCTCCTCGGAGTCGAAAAGCTTGACGGTATTTCGCCCCTCCTCCTTGGCCTCGTACATGGCGATGTCGGCTTGTGTCAGGAGATCTTCCTCGGAGAGCTCGCCGTCTGGGCCCGTGAAGGCGACTCCTACGCTGACCGTGACCCGGACCGATGCATCGTCCGAACTGACCCGCACCCGGTTTGCGACGAGGTCGGTCAACTGCCGGGCCACGTTCAGGGCGCTTTCCTGATCGATATCCCGCAGCACCATCACGAATTCGTCGCCTCCCTGCCTGGCGAGCGAATCACGGGCCCGCAACCGGTCCTGGAGCAGCTCGGCGATACTGACGATCAGGCGATCGCCCGTGGAGTGGCCGTAGCCGTCGTTGATGAACTTGAAGTTGTCCAGGTCCAGGACCAGCACGGCCACCCCCCCGCGACCTGCGCCGTGCACCTCACGGATCGCCTCTTCCAGTTCCCGCCCGAGACGACGCCGGTTGAACAGACCTGTGAGCGAATCGTGGTTGGCCAAGTGCTCGAGTTCGGCGGTCAACTCCCGCCGGGTCGTTACGTCTTCGACCATCGAAAGGGCGATCCCTTCGTCTCCCTGGCTCTCGAGCATGACCGTCGAGAGCCTGATCCAGACGACGCTGCCGTCCTTTCGGATGTAGCGCTTCTCGAGTTCGAAGCCCTCCCGGTCACCTCCGAACATTCCCGAGGAAAGCTCCCGGTCCCTGGCGAGGTCGTCGGGGTGGGTAATTTCGTCGAAAGTCATCTGCAGCAGCTCGGACTCCGAGTAGCCGGTGATGCTGGCGAAGGACGGGTTGACCGACTCGAAGCTGTGGTCGGCACGAACCGTGCTCAGCCCTATCGGGCTGCGGTCGAAGACCCTCCGGAAGCGCTGGTCGGAGCGCTCCCGCTCGACTCGGTTCCGGTACTCTTCGGTGATGTCGCTGAGCGACCAGACGACCATCGGGCCGAACCGGGCACTGTGGGACAGGACAGAAGCCGAACGACCCCAGATCGTGCTTCCGTCGCGACGGGCGAAGGGCAATTCCGCGACCGAGGAGCCGGCGGCGACCAGCTGATGAGCGGCATCCGTCCACCGCTCGGCTTCGGCGGGGCTCTCGCCAGGCGGAACGAAGCTCTCGAAGATCCTGCCGTCCAGTTCGCCGCGTCCGTATCCGAGCAACTCCTCGAGCCGACGGTTTGCCAGCAGGATCTCGCCGCCGCCGAGCTTGATGACCGCCACACCTTCGGCGAGGTTGTCGAGGATCGTCGCGCGGTCGACCAGGTCGGAAAGCGCTTCCTCTCCTCGAAGGTAATGTCGCTGCAGCAATCCGGACAGGAAGTAAGTCATCGAGATCAGGACCAGGAAGATCGCGATCTCGGTCGAGCCGTTGCCGAGGTTGACGAGGCTGCCTTCGACATTTCGAGTGGCGAAGCTGAGCACGCTGACCAGCAGTGTCAGGATGACAACGGTCGGTATCAGGATCCGGGTGGCGGCCGATCCCGGCCCCCGGTCGAGAAGCACGCGCGCAAGGCCTCGACCCGGCCGGAGAAAAACGAAGCCGAGATAGAGCGAAGTCAGCACGGCAGAGGGCAGCAGGCTCATCTCGATCCTGGAATCGGATCTGACCACGTTTTCGAGCCCGTAGCCGTAGTGGACCAGAAGCAGCAGCAGTGAGATTCCGGTCAGCGGCAGCAGCCAGTCGAACCAGCGATGCCGCGGATGGTCGAGGTCCAGAGTGGCCAGTCCGGCACCGAACAACGACATCACGACCAGGCTGGCCGCCTGGGGAGCACCCCAGACTCCGCCTGGCTCCCAAACCAGGCCGCTCGGATCGAGCAGCAGAACAATCAGCATCGAAGCCGAGATCGCGGTCACCAGGGCCGCCAGCCAACCCCCCCACTTCCTGGCCGACTGGAGGTTCTCGTTCTTCTCTCGGAGCAGCAGCATCGAAGCCCCGAGCAGAGCCGTGATAAGCATGGCCGAGAGGCTGGCCGGTGGTGCGTCGAAGGCGGTGCCTTCGATCAGGGGGACGCCGAACTGGTGTCGAACCAGAGTGACCGGCACCGCAAACAGGGCAAACCAGCCTCCCACGGTTGCCGCGTAGCGGGAAACCAGGGTCCAGAAAGTGCAGAGTCGACCGGCGAGTCCTTCGCGCTCGGGATCGGACTTCGGGGGCCCTGGCGGGCCGCCGCTGCCGTCGAGACTTCCTTCGAGAAACCTGAGGGCACGATCGACTACTTCGAGGCGATCGAACAGAAAGCGCTCGCCACCCTCTTGGGCATTCTCTTTACTGTCGCCACTTTCCATGGGCATCACCAGGACCGTCCTACCCCAACCTCCACCAAGGGAACCGGCCACCCTTTCTATATAACCCTAACACCGGGTACCACCGGGCGCTAGATGTGCAGCTCGGCCTGCACTTCGGCCTGTTCCCACATCTCGTAGAGGTCGGCCACCTTCTGCTTTGCCCGGTCGTGGCGTCGGGTTGCCCTGGCCGACTTCTCCGGCGTGGACCATTGTCCGGGGTCGGAAAGCTCGTCCTCGAGTTTGGTCAGCGCCGCTTCGGCCCGCTCGATCTTTTTTTCAAGGCTGGCCGCATTGCGCTCGGCTTTGGCTTTCTCCTTGCCCGGCGAACCTCCCCGCGCGGCGCTGGCGCTTTTCGTGCGGTCGCGACGTCCGTTGATCGCGGATACGGCTTCGGCCTTTTCGTCGTGCTCGCGCTGGTACTCCGCCCAGCCTTTGAGGTGGTTCTCCAGCCTGCCGTCTTCGCAGACCAGCGTGCGGCTGCCGACCGCCTCGAGCAGGGCGCGGTCGTGTGAGATCAGGATCAACGCCCCGGGGAAGGCCAGCAGGGCGTCCTCGAGCGCCTCCCGGCTCTCGATGTCAAGGTGGTTGGTCGGCTCGTCGAGCAGCAGCACGTTGGCACCGGAGGCGACCAGGATCGCCAGCGAGAGGCGCCTCTGCTCGCCGCCGGAAATATCTGCGAGCGACTTGTTCACATCGCTGCCGGAGAACAGGAAGGCCCCGAGCAGGTCGCGGACTTTCTGCCCGGAAAGGCCGGTCTCCCTCGCGGCGGCATCCAGCACCGACCCTTCGCCTGCGGCGCTTTCGGCATGCTGCGAGAGGTATCCGACATGAGCGTTGTGGCCGAGCCTGACGCTGCCCGCGGCCGGCTTGCGCTCGCCGGCGAGGGCCGCCATCAGGGTCGTCTTTCCGGCACCGTTCGGCCCGACCAGTACTACGTGCTCGTCACGCTCGAGTTCGAAAGCGGCCGACTCGATCAGCGTACGGCCGGGAACCTCGATCTTCGCGTTGACCACCTTCATCACCACTTTGCTGGCCCGTTCCGGCTGGACGAAAGTAAAAGCAAGGCGCCGGTTGTCCTCGGGCGCCATCGTCGCCGCGCTCTCCTTGACCTTGTCGATCTTCTTCAGCTTCGACTGGGCCTGCCGCGCCTTGGTCGCCTTGTAACGGAAGCGCTCGACGAACTTTTCCATTCGGGCGATCTCGGCCTGCTGCTTTTCGATCGCCTTGCCCAGCGCCAGTTGCCGCGCCGCATACTCACGGCGCCAGGCATGCCAGGGGCCCGAAAAGTAGCGGCTGCGCCCCGCCTCGATTTCCAGCACAGCGGTCCCGACCGATTCGAGGAACCAGCGGTCGTGGGCAACCAGCACCACCGCCGCGTCGAGACCCTTGAGGTAGCCCTCCAGCCACTCGAGGGTGTTTATGTCGAGGTGGTTGGTCGGCTCGTCGAGCAGCAGCAGGTCGGCACTCGTCGCAAGTGTGCGGGCCAACGAGGCCCGGGTCAGCTCCCCGCCGGAGAAGGACTTCAGTGGGCGATCGAACTGCTGCTCGCCGAAGCCGAGACCGCGCAGCACGATCAGGATGTCGTCGCGCCAGCGGTAGCCACCGGCGACCTCGAGCTTCTGCTGGGCAGCCGAGTAGGCCCGCATGGTCTCTTCGCAATGGTCGCCCTCCGACATGCCCTTCTCCAGCGACTCGAGCCGGCCCTCGGTCTCGATCAGGTCGCTGCGTGCGGTAAATACGTACTGCTGAAGGGATACGCCGGAATCCCGCGGAGGCCGCTGGTCGTGCAGCGCCACCCGGGCTCCTTTCTGAAAACCGAGACTACCCGAGTCGTTGCTCGCCTCCCCTGCAAGGATGCGCAGCAGGGTCGACTTGCCGGCCCCGTTTCTGCCCGAAAGCGTCATGCGGTCGCCGCGCATCAGTTTGAATGACACGTCGGAGAAGATCGGCTCGCCACCGAGGTGGATGCCGACGCCGGATGCGGTGACCACTGCCATTGGGAGGCTGAGTCTGCCAAGTACGCGTGCAGGGACGCAACCAGAGTGGACAGCGGCCACCCCGGTATGCCAGCATTCCGGACTCATGAGCAATGGTGCCTTCTCACCCAACCCCGGCCCCGGGCCGCATTATGGCTCGACCTGGGAGAGCCAGATTCCAATCAGCGAGTCGGCACCGGGCATTTCGCCGTATCCGCCGATCGCCGACTACGGCTTTCTCTCCGACGGTGAAGTCTCGGCCCTGGTCGCGCCGAGCGGAAACGTCGAGTGGATGTGCCTGCCGCGCTTCGACTCTCCCAGCGTCTTCGGCTCGATCCTCGACCGCAGTGCCGGCAACTTCAGGCTCGGCCCGGCCGACATCCATGTGCCTACCAACCGTCGCTACATACCGGGCACGATGGTGCTCGAGACCAGCTGGGGCACCGGCGACGGCTGGATCATCGTCCGCGACGTTCTGCTGATCGGACCGTGGCACCACGATAAGGATCGCTCCAATACCCATCGACGGGCGCCCACCGATTACGACGCCGACCACGTGCTGCTGCGAATGGTGCGCTGCGTCCACGGCGAAGTACAGCTGACCCTCGACTGCAAGCCAGTCTTCGATTACGGACGCAGTCAGGCGAGCTGGCAGTACACGGGTGACGGCTACCACGAGGGTGTCGCCACCGCGCCGAACAGCGAGATCGCACTCAGCCTGACCAGCGACATGAACCTTGGCTTCGAGGGGCCCCGCACCACCGCCCGGACGCTGCTGAAGGAGGGCGATACGCGCTTCGTCGCGCTGTCCTGGTCCGAGCATGCCGCGCCCAGGGACTACGACGAGGCTCATGACCGCCTGGTCTGGACCTCCCACCACTGGCAGAACTGGCTCGCCCGCGGAACCTTTCCCGACCATCCCTGGCGCAGCTTCCTGGAGCGCTCTGCGCTCACTTTGAAGGGCCTGACCTACTCGCCGAGCGGCGCCCTGATCGCCGCCGCGACTACCTCGCTGCCGGAAACTCCCCAGGGCGAGCGCAACTGGGACTACCGCTATTCCTGGATTCGCGACTCGACCTTCACCCTCTGGGGCCTCTACACGCTCGGATTCGACTGGGAAGCGAACGACTTCTTCTACTTCCTCGCCGACGTGACCCGGGACAGCGACGACCTTCAGATCATGTACGGGGTCGCCGGCGAGAAGCAGCTCGACGAAGAGATCCTCAGCCACCTCGAAGGCTACGAGAAAGCCTCGCCGGTGCGGATCGGCAACGGTGCCTACGACCAGCGCCAGCACGACGTCTGGGGGGCTGTTCTCGACTCCTTCTACCTCCACACGAAGTCACGCGACAGCATGCCGGAGGAGATCTGGCCGATCCTCAAGCGGCAGGTGGACGCGGCCCTGGAGAACTGGCGCAAGACCGACCGTGGCATGTGGGAGGTGCGCGCTGCTCCGCAGCACTTCACTTCGTCGAAAGTGATGTGCTGGGTGGCGGTGGACCGCGGGGCCCGGCTGGCCCGGCTTCGTGAAGACTTCGACCTTGCCGCCAAATGGCAGCTCGCCGCCGATGAGATCCACGCCGACATCTGTGAAAACGCGGTCGACGATCGCGGCGTCTTCACCCAGCACTACGAAACCGACGCGCTCGACGCCTCCTGCCTGCTGTTGCCGCTGCTGCGCTTCCTGCCCCCGGACGACCCGCGCATTCGCAACACGGTTCTCGCGATCGCCGACGAGCTGACCGTCGAAGGGCTGGTCATGCGTTACCTGGTGGACGAGACCGACGATGGACTCGACGGCGAGGAGGGCAGCTTCACGATCTGTTCTTTCTGGCTGGTCAGCGCCATGGTCGAGATCGGCGAACTCGAGAGGGCGACCCAGCTCTGCGAGCGCCTGCTCGGCTTCGCCAGCTCGCTTCAGCTCTACGCCGAGGAGATCGACCCGCGCTCCGGGCGCCACCTCGGAAACTTCCCCCAGGCCTTCACCCACCTCGCCCTGATCAACGCGGTGATGCACATCATCCGCGCCGAGCAGGAAAGCCCCAACCGGCCCTGACCCCGGGCCCGCGAAAGTTCCTGCCCACGAGGGCCGGTCTGGCCCGTAGGATCGGGTGGATCGTTCAGCATCATTCGTCCGCCGCCCACCAGAACCAGAAGGATTCGGTACCAAGTGAAACTACGCACCGCAGTCGCCACACTCGTCATCGCCCTTTCGTTCTCGGCATTCGCGACCGTATCCAATGCGGCGCCGAT
Source organism: Solirubrobacterales bacterium (assembly GCA_038247145.1). GTDB lineage: Bacteria > Actinomycetota > Thermoleophilia > Solirubrobacterales > 70-9 > 67-14. Next base: position 8,905 of record JBBRVF010000003.1, read on the forward strand.
CCCGGGAATCAAGAAGACTCCCCAGTACGGCAGCCTGCTCGGTTATGTGAACAAGCTGGAGACCAGGCGCAATACGCCGGCCGGCCCCGAGCGCAAGGCGTCGTACCGCAGCCGGCTGAGCCAGAAGCAAGCCACTGCGAATAGCGCCGTCAAGTCGCTTTTCAAGCGCCGCTCTGCACGGATTGCTTCGCGGGACGACCGAAAGGAACGCGCCCAGATCAAGCGGATCCGGCAGGACCAGAAACAGCAGGTCCAGACGCTCAGACGAGCCGAAGAAAACCGGCTCGACGACGCGGCAGCCGACTACCGGTCGGCGGTGGACCGCATCAACGCCCGCTACGCGCCGAAGCTGGACCCGCTGGCCAGGAAGCGTGCCACTCTGCGCAACAAGCTGGCCAGGACAACGAAGCCTTCCAAGCGAAAGGCCCTCAACAATAAACTCGATGCCTTGCAGAAGAAGGTCAACCGCCTGATCCGCGCCCGCCAGGATGACACCAATGTCGCCACCGGCAGGTACAACAGTCGCGTATCCAATATCAAGGACAGCTATGCCCGTCAGACCGCCCAGGTCAAGGCCAGGTCCAAACGCCAGGTCATCAAGGCACAGCAGGCCTGGCGCCGTACCTACAGGGATGATCTGAACCAGATCAAGCAGCGCCGGTCAAAGGACTTCGAGCTGGTTTCGAATTTGCGCAGCCGGGGCGCCGGCTACATCAGCCGCATGCCGGCGCTGAAAGCCGCCTGATCCGGCGGCAGGGCTGCGCTTCTGGCTGAGGACCACCTGGCCCTGCGAAGCGGCGCGCTGGGCAATTCCTCGACGCGACCTTTCTTGACCAAGTTGCGCAGGTAAGTACGCAAACATGCCCGGATTGTGTATCGTGCCCGCGCTATGAGCCTCGATGCCTGGATAACCGCTGCCGTTGTCGCGCTGATGCTGGTCTCGCTGGCGACCGACCTGATGCCGCCGGCGGCGACCGTGCTGACCGCCACGGTGGCGCTGCTGCTGACCGGCGTGATCGACGAGACCCAGGCTTTCTCCGGCTTCTCCAACTCCGCCCCGCTGAGCGTCGCCGCTCTGTACGTCCTTGCCTATGCCGCCGACAAGACCGGTCTGCTCGGCCCGCTGGTCAACCGCATGCTCGGCAAAGAGGGCAAGGTCACCCAGACCTCCCAGGCCAGGCTCAACGCTCCGGCCGCCGCGCTTTCGGCCTTCATCAACAACACTCCGCTGGTCGCGATGCTGATCGGGCAGATAACCACCTGGTGCAACCAGCGCGGCGTCTCGCCTTCAAAACTGCTGCTGCCGGTGTCCTACGCCGCCATTCTCGGCGGCACCCTGACCGTGATCGGGACCTCGACCAACCTCGTTGCCTCCGGCCTTCTCCAGGAAACCGGTGAACCGCCGATCGGGATCTTCGAGATCACCAAGGTCAGCGGCCTTTCCGTCGTACTTGGGATGGCCGTTCTGGTCCTGATCGTGCCGAGACTGCTGCCGACCAGGCGGGCGGCGATCGAGGAGTTCACCGAGGACATGCGCGAGTTCACCGTCCAGATGGAGGTCGTTGAGGACGGTCCGCTTGACGGCTCGACGATCACCGAGGCCGGCCTGCGCAACCTGAGAGGCGTTTTCCTGGTCGAGATCGAGCGCAACGGCGCCGTGATACCCGCCGTCTCCCCTTCCCGTCGGATGACCGGCGGCGACCGCCTCACCTTCGCCGGCGACTCCGACTCGGTCGTCGGATTTCAGCGCACGCCAGGCATGCGCTCGGCCGAGAGCCAGCACATGCTCGAGATCGACAGCCCGCAACACACCTTCTTCGAGGCGGTCATCGGCGCCGACTCCCGCCTCGCCGGTCGCACCCTGGCCGATATCGGCTTCCGTGGGGTCTACCAGGCCGCAGTCGTCGCGCTGCACCGCTCCGGCGTGCGTATCGAGGGCGGACTGGGCAGGGTCGAACTCGAGCCCGGCGACACCCTGCTGCTGCTGGCCGGCCCCGACTTCCGCGCCCACTCCCGCCGGGGCCGGGACTTCCTGCTGGTCACCCGGCTGGGTGGTCCGCCGCCATCGGCTACGCGCAGGGCGCCGTTCGTCGGCCTGCTCGCCATCGCCGTGATCGGCCTCGCCGCCTTCGAGCTGATGTCGATCCTGGAGGCGGCGCTGCTGGCTGCCGGAGCCCTGCTGGCAACGAAAACCCTGAGCTTCTCAGAGGCCGGCGAGGCAATCGACTTCAGCGTCATCCTGCTGATCGCCGCCGCCTTCGGGATCGGCGAAGCGATGCAGTCGACCGGCCTGGCCGAAACCCTGGCCAGCGGCCTGCTCGATGTGTTCAGCGGCTGGGGCGAGTTCGGGATCATCCTGGGCCTGGTCCTGGCGACGACCCTGCTGACCGAGGTGATCACCAACAACGCCGCCGTGGTTGTCGTCTTCCCGATCGCGATGGCGGTCGCCGTCAGTGCCGGCCTCGACCCGCGAATCATGGCGATGACCATCGCGGTGGTCGCCTCCTCTTCCTTCCTCACCCCGATGGGCTACCAGACCAACACCATGGTCTATGGCCCGGGCGGCTACAAATTCTCCGACTATCTCCGCGCCGGAATCCCACTGAACATCGTGGTCGCAGCCACGGTCACAGTCACGGCCTGGTCACTGGCCTGACCGCCCGGGGACTCTGGCCCGTGCCTAAGCGCCCCGGAACCCTGATCTGTTCCTGACCGCCCGGGGGCCCTGGCCCGCGGCTGAACGCCCCGGAACCCTGGCCCTCTACTGAACCCCGCCCCCAACTCTGGCCCTCCGCCATAGCCGGCCCGCCCCGTCGTCCGCTGCCCGGGATTGTGGTCGCAGGACGACCAGGATCCCGGGCAGCGTCGCGGGCCCAAGGCTGGTCCGCGGCCGCGACTTGCGCTGCAGTGGATTGTGGTCGCAGGACGACCAGGATCCGGGGCAGCGTCGCGGGCACGAGGCAGGAGGGTCCGCCCGGTCTGATGCCTGGTCCGGCTCCGACCTCGGGACCGGAACGCAAACGACCCGCCTGGGGGGCGGGTCGTTCGGTGGTCAATGTCTTGCGGTTTCGGGAATGAGATAACCCCCAGAACGCTTGTCACACCCGGCGCAATCCGCCGCAGCCCCCGACGGGCAGGTGGTCATTGGAAACACCTCCGCTATCGCGACTCAGCCTCGTATGGTCCGAACCGTTTTCCAGCTGACGGTCCGGTATGGAGCGAAAGGCCCCTTGAACGCCAGTACGAGCTTGTAGTAGCGGCTGCTGCTCCGCGGTACCTGAGTGGTCATCCTCATCCGAGTGAAGTGGCCGCTCCTTGGTCGCCACGCCAGCACCTTGAGGTCGGTCCCGTTCCAGGGGTAGCCAAGTTCGCATTCGCCTGTCCTGCCACCCGTCCCGCAGCCCGAAGATCGAGCCAGGCCAACTCCGACGGCCCGATCCTTGCCCCAATAGGTCCACTTGACCGCGGTCCCGCGAGGGTCGCTAGGGTTGACCCTGCCGAGGTAGCGGAGCGGCTTACCAAAACCATCAGGGTCCCAGCCGTACATCAAGCCAGGCTCGAGGCGGTGACCGTTCCCCTTGTAAAGGAGGGAAAGCTTGGGCTTCTTAGCTTCCGCCGCGGAGACCGCGCCACCAAACACGATGGCGGCAAGCAGCGCAAACACGGCAGCGACATCGAGCCGACGGCGGTAACGAAACAGCGAATCAGGCTTCACTTATTCCTTTCGAGTGACGGACACAAATCATGAGTATTCCCTAACACTTCGCTGACGTTGGCATTGTGAGCTGTGATGTTCAAGGCCAGTTGCTCCGGCTGGCGCTCCCGGGGCGCGCTGTGGCCCTGACCGGACCCGGCCAGCGATGGCTCAATTCGATCTGAAACGGGCGACTGTCTCAAAGAAAACCGGCCCGCTTTCTGGGCGGGCCGGTCGGCGGTTTGATGGAGACGGCGGGAATTGAACCCGCGTCCGCGGCCGCGTGACGGGAAGCGTCTACAGGTTTAGCCGGCTCTTTGTTCTCGGCTCCCGGGGTCCGTGCCGGCAGGCACTGCGGGAGACAAAGCCCCTTGAATGTCCCCTTGAGGTCGGGGCAATCCCCTCGGGTGAGCCCGTTTCTGAAGCCGGTGCCCCACCCCACGGGCCGAGGGTGGACCGACTCTCATGCGCTAGAAGTTATCTAGGCAGTGAGGGCGAACTCATGGTCCGCACGTATTGGTTTTTTGCCGATTTTTTACGAGGCCATCGACATCCTCGACCTGCAACTCTCCGCACGTACGACTGCGTCGAAGCCTGTCGTCCCCACGGTTGAAGCCCTTCCATTGTACGCCCCCCGAACCGAAACGGGTGATTTCCGGTCTCAACGGGGTATAAGGAGTCGTGGCGCCCGGGCGCTTCTGACACAGTCTCTTCACCTTTGAACGGCAAACGAGAGGATCTTCATGAGCAGCGACACCGGCAGCACCGAGTTCGACGTCATCGTGATCGGCGCCGGTCCTGCCGGTGAGGTGCTGGCCGGACGGCTGGCCGATGGAGGCCTGGAAGTGGCGATCGTCGAGCGCCATCTGGTCGCCGGCGAATGCTCCTTCTACGCCTGTATGCCGTCGAAGGCCCTGCTGCGACCGGGCGAGCTCCGGGACGAGGCGCGGCGGGTACCGGGGACCCGACAGGCTGTGACCGGCGCTCTGGATGTTGCAGCGGCGCTGGAGCGCCGTGACGAGGTCATTCACGACCTTGACGATTCCTCCCAGATCCCCTGGCTCGATGACAAGGACATAGCGCTCTTCCGCGGCGACGGCCAGATCGACGGCGAGCGCCGCGTCGTCGTCGACGGTCAGGAGCTCACCGCCCGGCAGGCGGTCGCGATCGCCACCGGCACCGGCGCTTCGATGCCGCCGATCGACGGGCTCGACTCGGTCGACGCATGGAACAACCGCCAGGCAACCACGGCGAAAACCGCGCCCGATTCGATGATCGTGCTCGGTGGCGGACCGGTCGGATGCGAGCTGGCCCAGGCCTGGGCTTCGTTCGGGACCAGGGTCACCCTCGTCGAGGCGACCGACCGGCTGCTGCTCAAGGAAGAGCCGTTCGCCGGAGAACAGGTCGAAAAGGCCCTTCACGAGCGTCACGGAGTCGAAGTGATCACCGGGGCGAAAGCGGTGGCTGCCAGTCGGGAGGACGGCTCAACGACGCTGGAGCTCGAGGACGGCCGGAAAATCGGCGCCTCGGAACTGCTCGTGGCCATCGGGCGCAGACCGCATGTCGAAGGCCTCGGGCTGGAAACGATCGGCATCGAGTCCGACGGTTTTCTCGAAACCGGCGACGACCTCCGGGTCGGGGACCGGGACTGGCTCTACGCGGTCGGCGACGTCAACGGTCGGGCCCTGCTCACCCACATGGGCAAGTACCAGGCGTGGGTCGCGGCCGAGCAGATCCTCGGTCGCGACGCGCTCGCCACATCCGAGTCGAAAGGTTCTCCGAGAGTCACCTTCACCGACCCTCAGGTGGCCGCGGTCGGCCTCACCCTCGACGCTGCGAAGGAGGCCGGCTTCGACGCGGTGGCAGTCGATGTGCCGACCGGCTCCACAGCAGGCGCGTCGTTCATCGGCAAGGGAGTCGACGGCACCTGCCGACTCGTGGTCGATCGCGAACGGGGTGTACCCGTGGGCGCAACCTTCACCGGATACGAGACCGCCGAATGGATCCACGCCGCAACTTTTGCAGTGATCGGGGAGATATCGATGGACCGGCTGCGCCATGCGGTGCCCGCCTTCCCCACACGGAGCGAGGTCTGGCTGCGGCTGACCGAGGCCTGGGAAGGTTGACTAGGCTGGCTTAATGCGAATTCTTGCTTTCAGCGACCTTCACCGTGATCTCGGCCAGGATTCGACCTTGGTCGAGATGGCCGCCGATGCCGACGTGGTCATCGGCGCAGGGGACTTCGCCTCTGTCCATCAGGGGCTCGAGGAGACGATCGAGGCACTTTCAGGAATCGCGACCCAGAGCGTCCTGGTCCCTGGCAACAACGAGACTGACGAAGCTCTAAGGGCCGCGGTTTCCGAGTCCTGGCCTGCCGCGCGGGTGCTTCACGGAGAGCAGACCGAGATCGACGGGCAGGTCTTTTTCGGTCTGGGCGCCGGCATTCCGGTGACACCTTGGGACTGGAGCTTCGACCTCGAAGAGCAGCAGGCCGAAGCGGCCCTGAACGAGCTTCCGGCCGATGCCGTACTGGTACTTCATTCGCCGCCCAAGGGGCATTGCGACGCCGGCTCCGACGGACTACGCCTCGGCAGCGCGGCGATTCTGGCCGCGATCGAAAGCGCCCGGCCGAAGCTGGCCGTCTGTGGGCACATCCACGAATCCTGGGGTGAGGAATCGAAGATCGGCGAGACCGAGGTCGTAAACCTCGGGCCTTCCGGGCGCTACTTCGAGATCAACTAGACGGTAAAACGACCGCGCAGGCCGGCGATCGTCTCGGCCGGGAAGCCGGGGACCTTTTCCAGATCCTCGAGCGAGGTGTAGCCGCCGAAGCGTTCACGGTAAGCGAGGATTCTGGTCGCCTGGGTAACCGAGAGATCGGCCTCCCTCAGCTCCTCGAATGTGGCGCTGTTGAGGCTTACGTCGCCAGAGTCGCTCGCCGGGGGGGAACTGAAAGCCGCGGGCGCAGGCGCCTGAGTGGAGGCGGGCGAGGTGTCACCGGCCGGGTCGCCAGGAGCCTCGGGCTCATCGGTCGCGGACGATGGATGACTCTCCGCCGCGGGATTGACCGGACCCCTCGAGGTGCTACCCCGCTCGAGCGCCGAAGCGGCGGCCCTCTCGGCGGCCTCAGCCCGCTTCTCGGCTTCGCGGGCCCGTTCCTCTGCGCGATCGATGCCGGAGATGACCTCGTCCAGCCGACGCTCACGCTCGCTCTCCTCGATCTTGAGCTGGGCGAGCCGCTCGGCGAAAGCGGCCCGGCGCTCGGCATCTTCGGCCCGGCGTTCGATCTCACGAAGCCTCGATTCGGCCTCCTTGAGGGCGCGGTCGCGCTCGATCCGGTCGGCGCTGAGCTGTCGCTCCACACCTGCCAGCCCCGGGATCTCCGGCGGGGCCGGCTGCGAAGGATCGGGCCGTTCCGGCATGACCGCCTCGTCGGATGGATCGGACTCGGTGTCGGTGGGCTCCGCTTCAGATGGGTCGGCGTCGACAGGCTCTGCTTCGGTTTGAGGCTGCGCAGTCTCGACTTCGGCCGGAGGCCCTTCTGCCTGCGCCTCCTCGGGCTTTGCCTCGGCGGCCGGCGCAACCTCGGCTGCGGGCTGGGCAGGCTCGGGCCCGGCCTGAGCCGCCTTGATCTCGGCTACCTTGGCTTCGAGGGCGTCGTCGGACCTGGATCCGGCGACACCTCCGGCCACTGCACCACCTGCCGCTCCGGCGGCGAAGGCGGCGGCGGCGCGACCGACCGCGGCATCCGGTCCCGGAGCGACCACCTCTTCTCCGTCGCTGGCGGGCATCGGGTTGACCACGGTCGGGGCCTCGGTCGGGGGCTGGATCGTGCCCGAGCCGGGGATCTCGGCCGGACGCGCCTCGGGTGAAGCCTGCGTATCGGGCTCCGTGGCGGCGGCACCAGCGGCAGCGCCGGTGGCCGCAGCGCCAGCCGCAGTCACCACACCGGCGGCGGGGGCGGTCTGAGACGGTGAAACCGGGGCCGGAACAGCAGCGGTGTCGGCCGGCGGGCTGTCCGAAGGCCGCGAAATCACGGTGCCGGTCCGGGCGACCGCGCCGGCGGCGCTGGCCTGATCCCGGGCGGCCTGTTTTTCGGCTTCGACCGGATCGTTGGCGGCAACATGTCCCTGCGCCCCGCCGGCGGTCGGGCCTCCCTTGGCGCCGCGGCGTCGCAGTCGCTCCTCTTCGCGGGCTCGCTGCATTGCCGCCCGCTTGCGACGAC
>JBBRVF010000004.1:0-15508 GCA_038247145.1 Solirubrobacterales bacterium
GGTCTCCCCGTCCGCTGGTGAAACGGTGCTCGACGCCGACGGAGCGATTCTGGTGCCGCCTCTGGTCAACGGCCACACCCACGCGGCAATGACCCTGTTCCGGGGGCACGGAGACGACCTGCCGCTGATGCGCTGGCTCCAGGAGGCAATCTGGCCGGTTGAAGCGAAACTCGACGCCGAAGACGTCTACTGGGGCACCCGGCTGGCCTGCCTGGAGATGATTCGCACCGGCACGACGAAGTTCTGGGACATGTACTGGGAGCCGGCCGCCGCTGCCCGGGCGGTGGAGGACTCGGGCCTCCGGGCGACGGTGGGGCCGCCGATGATCGACCCCAGCGCCGTTTCGGAGGTCGGCGACCGCGACCGCATGCTGGTCGAGCAACTCGACCAGCTCGGCGAATGCGGGCCGCGAGTGACCCCGGCTGTTTCCCCGCATTCGATCTACACCGTCTCGACCGACGGCCTAGAAAAGGCCGCCCGGCTGGCGGCCGAGCGGGAGCTTCCGCTTCAGATTCACCTTTCGGAGACCCTGCCGGAAGTCGAGGACTGCGTCGCCAAGTACGGGGTTCGCCCGGCCGTCTACCTCGACAGCATCGGACTGCTGGGCGAGAACACCGTGCTCGCCCACGGTGTCTGGCTGGAGCGAGACGAGCTCGAGCTGATCGCCGAGCGCGGCGCGACCGTAGTCACCAACCCGGTCGCCAACATGAAGCTCGCTGTCGGCGGGGTCCTTCCATATCCGGAAGTGCGTAGGGCCGGAGTCAAGCTGGCCTTGGGAACCGACGGCGCCGGCTCGAACAACTCGCTCGACCTGCTGGCCGACCTCAAGGTCTTCGCGCTCACCCAGCGCCACGCCGCGAGAGACGCCGAAGCGATCCCGGTCGAGCAGGCCTGGGCGATTGCCACCGGCCGCCGCTCGGACCTGGTCGGCGACCCCGATCCACTGGTCGCCGGCAAGCCGGCCGACTTCATCCTGCTGGATCCCGATGCCTACGAGCTGGCCCTCGGGAACCTCGCCTCGAACCTCGTCTACACGGCCACCGGTTCGGTGGTCAGGACCACGGTCGTCGACGGACGGGTCCTGATGGACGGCGGCCGGGTCGAGGGCGCCGACGAAGTGATCGCCAAGGCCCGCGAGAGGGCCACCCGCCTCGGCCTCACCTGACCGCTGCCGGCCAAGGGCAACCAACCGCAGAGCGAGTCTCGGGGCAGCAACCACCCCCACCCGAGCAGGGCCCGGGCGAAGCCGCCCCGGCAAGCGTCCCACCACCAGCCAGGAAGATTCCCGGTGCGATCGTCCGCCAAATAGCCCGACAATCAAACCGAGAATCTCGCCGCAACGTCCACCGAGGCCCGAGCAGGCCCCCGCCGGAGGCGGCCGGCGAGCGTCCCGGCCCCAGTCAGCGAGTCTCGGCACCGCGCAGCGAGTCTCGGCCGTCCACTCCACGCAAGTGGTTCCCGGGAGCCGCTTGCCCCATCGGCCAAAGAAAGGTCAGCGAGCCAACGCAACCGGGCGCCGGCCCGGTGAAGCAGCTACAGGTAGCCCATCGGGTCCTGGGCGGCGCCGTTGATCCGGACCTCGAAATGGAGGTGCGGACCGGTGCTGCTGCCGGTGTTCCCGGAATATCCGATGACCTGGCCCTGGCTCACCTGTTGGCCCGAGGTGACGCCGAAGGCCGACTGGTGGGCGTAGCAGGTGGAGAGTCCGCTGCCGTGGTCGATACAGGTGTAGTTGCCGTAACCACCGTTATATGACGCCAGGATTACGGTTCCGTCGCTGGCCGCGCGGATCGGGGTGCCTTCGGCGACAGCGATGTCGATGCCTTCATGCATGCGACCCCAGCGGTAGCCGAAGCCCGAGGTGAGCAGCCCGTCAAGCGGCCAGATGAGTCCGGCGGCGCTGGGCGCCGACATCGGACCGGCGGGAAGCGGACTGAGGCCTGAGGCGGCGGCAATCTGCTCCTGGATCTTGGCCTGGAGGTCGGCCTGGATGTCCTCGAGTTGGCCGACGCGCTCGTCGACTTTCGAGAGCGTGGCCCGTCGCTGTCCGCGTGCGGCCATCAACTCGCCCTGCTGGCTCTCCACCGCCTGCCTGGCGATGGCGAGGTTCTGCTCTTCGGCGGCGATCGAATCGCGTGCTGACTCGATCGTTTCCTTGGCCTCCTTCAGCTTGAGCACGGTCGCCTGCTGCTGGTCGCGAAGGTCGCGGACCCGGGTCACGATCGTCTCGTCCTGGTTCTGGATCTGCTCGAGATACTCGGACTGCTCGATCAGCTCGCCGTAGTCGGCGGATGTGAGTACGAGGTCGGCCACGTCGGTGCTGCCGCTCTGGTAGATCGCGACGAGTCGGTCGCCGAGGATGTCGAGGGAGCGCTTGAGCCTCGCGGCGAGGATCTTCAGTTCGCGGTAGGCCTCGACGACATCGGCTTCGGCCTGGTCGAGCTCGGCCTGCTTGGCCGCGAGGCGAAGCTCCGCCGCCCGCTCCTCCGCGCGCAGCGCGGATACCTGGGCTTCGTACTCGCTGATGCGGCTGCTGAGGCCGGCGATCTCCTGCGACAGCACGCCCTTCTTGTCGTTGGCCTCGGCAAGCTTGTCTTCGGTCTGGTTCAACCGCTCTTCGACTGCCGCCGTCGCCGGGCCCTGGGCCCAGGCGCAGAAGGCCAGGCCGCAGGCGAACAGCGCAAACAGCAGCCTGGTCTTTGCCGACCGCGAATTGAGGGGTTCCGGATTCTGCACTCGGCGAAGTGTAAGCACTTGCTAACAAAGGAGGTCGGCGAGCGCGGGATCTGCATGACTGCTTGCCACCCGCCCGAGGTTCGAAACGGCGGTCGGCGGAGTTGTCGAAGCGCCATGAACCGGGGTTTTCCCGCAAGCAGTCGTCCCGGACCCATAGGGTTTACCCAGTGACAGCCGGAGAACCAGTCCGAGAACACTTGAGCGAAGACGATGGATCTGCCTCCACGGTGCGCTACCAGAGCGTGTCGAAGCGCTATCCGGGCGCTGACGGATTTGCGGTACACGAACTCAGTCTTGAGATCCCGGCCGGCGAGATCTGCGTACTCGTAGGTCCGTCGGGTTGCGGCAAGACGACGGCGCTGAGGATGGCCAACCGTACGGTCGAGATGACCTCGGGAGACATCCTGATCGGCGAGCACTCGGTCAGCGACGGCGACGCAGCCAAGCTCAGGCGGAAGATCGGCTATGTGATCCAGCAGATCGGCCTCTTCCCCCACCGGACGATCGCCGAGAACATCGGCACCGTGCCGACCCTTCTGAAATGGGACAGCGATCGAATCGACGAGCGGGTAAAGACGCTGCTCGAGCTGATCGGGCTCGACCCCGAGTTCGCGGACCGCTACCCCGGGCAGCTCTCGGGCGGCCAGCAACAGCGCGTCGGCGTAGCCCGGGCCCTGGCGGTGGACCCGCCGGTCATGCTCATGGACGAGCCTTTCGGGGCGATCGACCCGATCAACCGCTCGCGGCTTCAGAACGAGTTCCTCAGGCTCCAGGCGGAGATCCGAAAAACCGTCCTGTTCGTTACCCACGACGTCGACGAGGCGATCAAGATCGGCAACCGCATCGCCGTCATGAAGAAGGGCGGTGAGCTGGCCCAGTTCGCCACTCCGACCGAGCTGTTGATGGAACCAGCCGACGAGTTCGTCGAGGACTTCGTCGGGGCCGACCGGGCACTGAAGAGACTGGCGTTGATCAAGGTGAAGAGCGTGAACCTGTGGAAGGCACCGGTGGCACAGGCCGGCGACCCGACTGGTCCGGTCAAGGAAGCGGTCGCGGCGGCCGAAGTCCCCCATGCGGTGTTGGTCGACGGAGAAAACCGCCCGCTCGGCTGGCTTTCAGGGCGCGATCTCGAATCTGAAACCGTGCCGGCCCGGCCGGATTCGGCCGCCGAGCCGCTGCTCGACGGTGACTTGACCCTGAGGGACGGCCTCGCCACCCTGCGTGCCCGCGGCCCCGGGTACGCGGCCGTCACCGCCGGCCGCGGGCGCCTCGACGGCATACTTTCGGTCGAGATCATCTCCGACTTCCTCTCCTCCGACGAGGCTCTCGAAGCGTCGATTCCGCCGGTGGAACGTGTCGGCGCCTGACCTGCTGACGGTCGCCGCGGTCTCGGATGACTTTTTCCGGGACCGGTCCGGTGGCGGCTGCATCCCGGAGAACAAGCTGTTCTGTCCCGGATGGGTGGTCGACAATGTTGACCGCTACGTCGATCCGACGCTCCAGCATGTCGTGCTGGTCGTCTCCGCAGTGGCGGCCGGCTTCCTGATCGCCTTCTCACTTGCGGTACTCGCCCACCGGCATCGCTGGCTGTCCTCCCCGTTCCTCGCGGCCACCGGCGTGCTCTACACGATCCCGTCGATCTCGTTCTTCTTCCTGCTGCTGCCGATAACCGGGCGCGGCGCCGTGACCGCGATCATCGCCCTGACCGCCTTCACCCTGCAGATCATCTTCCGCAATATGACCACCGGCCTGAGAAACGTGCCGACCGAAGTGACCGACGCTGCCCGCGGGATCGGATTGACCAAGAAACAGCTGCTCTGGCAGGTCGAGATACCACTGGCCATGCCGGAGATTATCGCCGGACTGCGGATCGCCACGGTCAGCACCGTGGCGCTCGCGACCCTGGCCGTATTTGCCAACGGCGGCGGTCTGGGAACCGAGATCGTGGTCGGCTCCAACATCACCTTCAAGACCGGGATCATCGTCGCCGGCTCGATCGCCGTGCTGATGGCGATCCTGTTCGACGCCCTGCTGCTGCTGGCCGGCAAGCTGCTCACCCCGTGGACCAGGGTGGCCCGGTGATCGCCCCGGGCTTTGCCGTCCTGGGACTGTTCGGAGAAGCCTTCGACTTCGTCTTCAACCAGCAGGAGGCAGCCACCGGAGGGGTGATGGTCGGCGGACCCGAGCAGGTTCTCGAGCTGGCGACCAAGCAGCTCGAGGTGACGCTGCTGGCCCTGGGCGTCTCACTGCTGCTGGCCCTGCCCGCGGGGCTGATCCTCGGTCACTTCGGCAAGGGTGAGTTTGTCGCCGTATCGGCCGGCAATGCCGGACGGGCGATTCCGGAGCTGGCCCTGATCGCCCTGATGGCTGCTGCGGTCGGGGTCGGGCTGTTCAACCTGGTCGTGGCACTGGCGATCCTCGGGATACCGCCGATCCTGACCAATACCTTTGTCGGCATCAGGCAAGTCGACAAGTCATCTGTCGAAGCCGCTCGCGGGATGGGGATGAGCGACCGTCAGATCATCACCCGGGTCGAGCTGCCTCTGGCGATCCCGACGATCATGGGCGGGGTGCGCACCTCGGCGATCAACATCATCGCCACGGCGACGATCGCCCCTCTGGCCGGCATCCTCACCCTCGGCGATTTCATCATCTCGCGGAATGTCTACGGCGATGCCGGCGTGCTTGCCGGCGCGATCCTGGTTGCCCTGATGGCGATCGCACTCGAGATGAGCCTTGCCGGAGTCCAGTGGGCGATGACGTCCAAGGGGCTCAAGCTCCAGAAGTCATGAGCCTGCGAAACAGATCTGTACCCACCAACGAAGGAGAAACATGCCAATCAGGAAGTTGAAGTACCTGCTGCTGGTCACCGTTTTCGCGCTATCGCTCGGCCTCGCCGCCTGCGGCAGCGACGACGACGGAGGCGACTCAACCACGGGAGAATCATCGGGCGGCGGTGATCTGATCGAGTCGAATTCCGAGAACTCGGGGGTTGGCCTGACGATTGGTTCGAAGAACTTCACCGAGCAGATCGTGCTCGGCGAGATCTACTCCCAGGGACTCGAGGCGGCCGGGTACGACGTCAGTACCGACCTCAACCTCGGCTCGGAGACGATCGCACTGCAGGCGCTCAAGAAAGATGAGATCTCGGGCTACCCGGAATACGTCAGCACGGCGCTGACCTCCTTCTACGGTAAGGACGCCGACCAGGTGCCGGCCGACCCGCAGGAAGCCTTTGACGCGGTCAGCCAGGAAGTGGAAGCCGACGGACTGGTGGCGCTGCCGCCGACTCCGTTCTCCAGCGCCAACGCGGTCGGACTGCTGACCGCCGAAGCGGCCGAGCTCGAAGTCGAGACGATCTCCGACCTCGAAGGCAAGAGCCAGGACCTGGCGCTCTACGGCTCGCCCGAGTGCCGCCAGCGGATCGACTGCCTGATCGGACTCGAGCAGAACTACGGCCTCGACTTCAAGTCGTTCACGCCGGTCGACATCGGGCTTCGCTACGAGGTGCTCGACAAGGGCCAGGCCGACCTCTCGATCGTATTCACGACCGACGCCCAGCTCGGCGCATCGGACGAGTACACGATCCTCGAGGACGACCAGGGCGTGCTGCCGGCGGGCAACGTCGTCTTCATGACCAAGCAGGAGACGATCGACGAAGCCGGACCCGACTACGCCGAGACCATTGAGAAGGTCCAGAGCGGCCTCACGATCGAAGTCATGCAGGAACTCGACGCCAGGGTAGACATCGACAAGCAGCAGCCTGCCCAGGTCGCCTCCGACTACCTGAAGGAGGCCGGCTACATCGAGTAGCCGCTGAACCACCGCCGGGCTGGATCTGCCCGGACAGAGGCGCAACGCAGGACGGCCGCCCGATTCGGGCGGCCGTCCTGTCGAGGGGGCGGGTTTGTTCAGTGCGGGTGCGCGACGGGCGGGGCGCTGCCCTCAGCCCATGCCGTAGGAAGCCTTCTCGGGCTTTATCCGGACCAGGATCCGCTCTTCTCCCGGCTGTCTGAACGGGTAAGGGTCCTCGTCGATGTAACGCTTCGAGAGCTGGTTGATGTGCGCGTCGGCGCCTTCATTCGTCAGTTCGACGGCCCGGCCCTTGATCGTCAGCGGCTGGTACGGATTATCCGCGTCGACTATCGAGATCGAGACGCGAGGGTCGCGACTCAGGTTCTTCTCCTTGACCCGGCCGGTGGCAGTGTTGATCAGGATCGTCTCGCCGTCGTGATCGACCCAGACCGGTGTCACCTGGGGAGATCCGTCGGCATTGACTGTGCCGACATGCGCCAGGTGCCTGCCTTCGAGCAGGTGAACGGCTTCTTCGGGAATGCTGGCCATTTTTGGAACCTCCGGGGTCTGTGTGGGTCGGTTGCGGAATTCGCGCTTGACCCGAGACTAACCTTCGCTCAGCGGCCGATGTGGAAGCCGATCAGCTTCGGTACCGAGGCGACCGCCGAGACCAGCGCCCCGGGCGGGCGCTGCTCGGCCTCAGCCTGCTCTTTGCGGCCGATCGCTTCGCGGATCAGAGATCCGCCGATCCAGCGGAAGGGTTCGGGCGGAACCCGGGTCAGCGCCGAGGCGGGCTCGACGATCGGCAGCGAGGCGTAGCTGTCATCGCGACCGAGCACTCTGGAGGCGATACAGCGGCCGACCATCTGCGATGGACCGACCCCGTTGCCGGTGTAGCCGAAGGCGGCGTAGCCCCGTCCTGAGGGCAGCTCGACCACGTGGGGAAGGTGAGTGGCCGAGGCGTCGATCGGTCCGCCCCAGGCATGCTCGATCCGTTTGCCGGCGAGGCCCGGGAAGTATTCGCGCAGGCCGACCTCGACCTGGGCGACGACGTCGGGGTCGACCTCGGCCCGTCCGAAGCGCCGCCCGCCGGCCGCGATCCGGCCGCCGCCCCAGCCGAAGGCGATGCGCCCGTCCGGAGTGGTCCGGAAGTAGGTGAGCAGTGACCTGAAGTCACTGATCGCCTCGCCCCCGGTCCATCCGATCTCCTCAAGGAGCTCGGGCACCGGTTCGGTGATGACCATGTGGCTCGAGGCGACGGTCACGCTGTGCCTGATCGGAGATCCCCTGCCGGCCAGCGACGGGCCCGAGGCGAGCACGACCTGGTCGGCGTTCACCCGGCCACCGTCGGTCAGAACACGTACACCGCCGGGTCCGTCCTCGACCCGTCGGACCGGGCTTGACTCGAATAGCCGCACGCCGCGCTCAAGCAGGGCAGCCCGAATCCCGAAGCCGAGACGGGCCGGCTGAACCGTGGCGACCGTGTCGTAGAAGACGCCGCCCCGGAAGCGCGGTGACTCGCAGATTCCCCCGACCTGGGACGGATCGAGGGTCCGGACCTCGCCTTCGACCCCGGCGTCGAGGATCGCCCGGGCGTTGGCCCGTCCGATTTCGTCCTGGGCCGGGGTGGTCGAAACGTTCAGGTAGCCGGCCGGCGTGTACCAGGCGTCGACGCCCTGCTGATCGCAGAACTCACCGATCTGCCGGACCGAATCCTCAGAGGCGCGGGCCAGGCGCAGCGCGCCGGGAAGGCCGTAGCGGCGCTTCATGCTGTCGAAACTGACCCACATCGAGTCGGCGAAGCCGCCGTTGCGGCCGCTCGGCCCGCAACCGATCCGGTGAGACTCGACCAACGCGATCTTCAGGTCCGCATCGGCCTGCGACAGATGCCAGGCCGTCCACATGCCGGAGAAGCCGCCGCCGACTATCGCAACATCGACATCGAGGTCGCCGTCAAGCGCGGCGAGCGGCTCCGGCATTCCGGCCTCGGCGATCCAGTACCCGTGCGCTGAGTGGACCAAAGTCCAAGCAGGCTAGAGCATGGGGAAGGCGGCCGATCGGGGCGAGAGCCATAGTGGTTTCGCGCAAGTATGTCTGACATAATGTCTGTCACTTTGTCTGACACTTGATTCCGAGAGATCGTGCGCTTCTGACGATGCGCTTTTCGTTTCGGACGGCTGCTCAGTGATCGATCGGTTGCGACTACAGGTCATGACCGCTCGCCGTCGAACCGGCGGATATGGATTCGAGACAGGCGCGCAAGGGGTTCGAGCACAGAGCCGCGGCAGAGCTGACCGGAGGCTCCGAACCGGATAACGGCGTGGTCGGTGAGCGGGCGATCCGAGCCGAACAGATCATGAATTGGCCGCTGATGGTCGCCGCCGCGCTGACTCTGCCCGCGGTGATCCTCGGGGAGACGCGTGAAGCGGGAGCGCTGTCGGACATCGCCCAGATCCTGAACTGGGGCACCTGGCTGGCGTTTGCGGTCGAACTGGCGGTGATGCTGACCCTGGTTCCTGATCGGCGGAAGTACCTGCGCCACCACCCGGTGGAGGTGATCGTGGTGGTTCTGACCCCTCCGGTGCTCCCGGCAGGCCTCCAGGCGCTCCGGGCCATCCGCCTGCTCCGGCTGCTTCGGCTGCTCAAGCTGGCCCAGCTGTCCCGCAGCGCGTTTTCGGCGCAGGGCCTGGCTTACGCCGCGCTGATGACCTCGGTGATGGCCCTCGCGGGCGGCGCTGCCTTCCGTGCATTCGAGGCCGGTAACCAGAAGCTGAGCGAATGGGAGAGCGTCTACTGGGCGATCACGACGATGACCACGCTCGGATCCCAGTTTGAGGCGACGACTGTAGGGTCCGAAATCGTCGAGATTGTGATTTTGCTGATCGGCGTCAGCTTTTTCGCGATGCTCACGGGAGCGATCGCCCAGCGGTTCCTCAACCCTCCTGATCCGAATGCTGAACCGACTCCGCCGGAAGACGGCCGATCGGACTCGGGCTGACCCTAGAGACCCGAGGGGTGGCGGGCGATGAAGGCGACGTTGTCTCGGAGGTCGCTATGCCACTTGGGTCCCGTTCCCCCGGTATCGGAAGTATCCCAGCGAAGGCCGGCGATCACCACATAAGCGTGGCCGGAATTGCCGTAGACGGTGATCCAGTTGCCTTCGCCGGGCTCGCCCCAGGTGGTGAATCCGGTCGAATCGAGAGGGCTCGTCAGCAGCCCGCCTCCGTTCAGGGCGTAACTGATCGCGCCTGAGCAGTCATAGCCGGAGGACTCGAATGATCCGTGGCCACCACCCCATAGATAAGGCATGCCGACGATCGCGTTGGCCGCAGCGATCGCGTCCTTGACGGCCTGTGGGGCGCCGGACGGGGCGGCCGCGAGACCGTCGGCGCCGAGCACGGCTGTCTGGCCGGAAACCGGCGCCGGTGCTGCCGGTGCCGAACTGCTCGCCGGATCCAGGCTGAGGTCGGGGAGGTTGCCCTCGATCGTCCCGGCACGGTCCTGGAGCGCGGAGATGCGCTGCTCGCGCATATCGCTGGTGGCGAGGAATTCGGCCCGCTGGGTCTCGACCCGGTTCCGGGCCTCGACTGCCGCCTTTTGCTCGACCGCGATCGCGTCACGGGCCAGCTGGAGGCGTTTCTCCTGAACCTCCATACGGGCGACAGCGCTCTTGATCTGCTCGCGAAGCGCTCTGACTCTGCGGACGACCGCTTCGTCGCGGTCCTGGATGCTCTCCGCATACTCGGTGCTGGAGACGATCTCGGCGAAGTCCGAGGAGCCGAGGACCATCTCCGATACGTCGGGAGTGCCCGACATGTAGAGCGAAACGAGCTGACTTCGCAGGACATCGAGGGCGCGTTCCATGCGGCTTCTGACCTCGGCCAGATGTTCCATCTCGGCCTTGAGGTCGGCTTCCATTTGGTTGAGCTCGGCCTGCCTGGACTCGAGTTCCGCTGTCAGCGACGCCGCCCTGGTGCGCAGGCCAGCCAGATCTCCGAGAAGCTGGTCTACCCGGCGGTTGTCGGCGGCGACCTGGGACCTCAGCTCATCCACCGAGCCGGCGATGTCGGCGAGCTTGCCCTGGGCGCGGTCGTAGCGCTGCTGCGGAGTCAGTGCTCCGGCCGGATCGCCGGCCAGGTAAGGCAGGCAGACGGCGATGGCCGCCATCAAGGCGGCCGCAAGTAAGCGGTGGCGGCGCATAACGCCGGTCTTCTCTGAAGTTGCTTCTCTCATCTGGGCTCGCCGTTTTCGGGCGAAACAGGCAAGCTAACCTGCCCCCGTCCCCGCGTCGTCACGGCAGAGCCGACTGGGACATGCCGTGCAGTCGCAGGGATCCCGCATTCGGTCCAGACGGCGAACGGTCGGGCTCGGGACACTGCGGAAGTCTATTGAGCGTCCTGCCCGGGCTCCGACCCCGAACGCAGACCGGCCGCGCAATTGCGCGGCCGGTCTGAAAGCGCGAATCAGGAGATCGCTCAGGCGAGGATCTTGGCCTTCATCTGCTGGTACTCGTCTTCGGTGAGGCCACCGCTCTGCTTGAGCTGATCGAGCTTGTGCAGCTCGTCGACCGGCGAGGTCGAAGCGGTCTCACGGACGTACTCGTCGAACTGCTTCTTCGACTCGACCTGGTCCTTGATCGCCCGCTGGCGCATCCCGGAACCGCGGAAGATCAGATAGACCAACGCCGTCAGGGGTGGGAAGAGGATGAAGAACAGGACCCAGGCGGCCTTGGACCAGCCGCTGATGTCGTGGTCGCGGAACAGGTCCATCAGGATCGCGATGACGATCCAGATCCAGATCACAAAGAAGAAGATCGCCAGCGCGGTGAGCAGTGCGTCACCGAGATCGTATGCGGCTAGAAGCAAGGGTGTTTCCTTTCAATCACTTTGTCAGCCTGCCCGGTTCGGACAGGCTCTGTTCCGCCAGCCTACCCGGCCATTGGGCCGCTGAGGCCGTCGCTCAGTCGGCTGGCTTCCTGCTCGACTCGAGGACCTTCCAGGCGGTCGGCATCAGGAGGGCACCGATCGTGGCCTTGACCAGGCCTCCGACGATGAAGATCGTGAAGCCGTCATGGATGACCGTGCTCCAGTTCGAGCTGGTCATGAAGCCCGCTTCGACAAGTTCAGGCGCAGCCATCTTCAGCCCGGCGAGTCCGAAGCCGAAAATGATCAGCTGCCCGGCAATGAACGAAACGAAGGCGGTCAGGAACTTGCGGTCGGAGCCGTGCTCTGCCAGCCAGCCCACCGCGCCGGCGGCGAAGATGAAGCCGATGATGTAACCGCCGGTCGCTCCGGCGATGCTGCCGATCTCGGTCACCTTCTCCGCACCGCTGGCCCCGTCGGCAAAGAACGGAAGGAAGAAGCCGAGGACCATGTAGAGGGTCAGTGCCGCCATGCCGCGCTTCCAGCCGAGGGCCGCGCCGACCAGAATCACAGCGAGGGTCTGTCCGGTCATCGGGACCGGCGTCATCGGGATCGTGACCTGAGCCATCAGCGCGGTGAACAGGGCGCCGCCCAGGACCATCAGCGCGGTGCGAACGCGGCTGTCGGCGAAAGCATCGGCGATTACGGGAACTCGGGCAGACGAAGCCGCCTCAGTGAACGTAGACATCAAGACCCTTCTTTCTGGCAGGAGCAGAGACACATCGAGACCGCTGAAGCCTACCCACCTGCGAAGCTTCAGCGATGCGTCAGGTGACGGCGACCAGATACGTGACGGCCCTGAGGGAGGGCGGCTCGCTTCCCGGGTTGGTCGAAGCCGACGACGACGGGCTTTACGTGGTCAAGTTCCGCGGGGCCGGTCAGGGTCCGGGCGCGCTCGTTTCCGAGGTGGTCGCGGGCGAGCTCGGCCGGGCCGTCGGTTTGAACGTGCCAGAACTGGTGCTGATCGGGGTCGCTCCCGAACTCGGACACGCCGAGCCCGACCCCGAGATCCAGGAGTTGATCGAGGCAAGCCCCGGAACCAATCTGGGGATGGACTTCCTTCCCGGAGCGCTGCCCTTCGACTCGGCCGCCGGCGGCGCGATCGATCCTGACGAGGCGGCGGCGATCGTCTGGTTCGACTGGCTGACGACCAACATCGACCGCACGCCCCGCAACCCGAACCTGCTGACCTGGCACGACCGGGTCTGGCTTATCGATCACGGTGCGGCCTTCTTCCGCCAGCACGGACCCGTCCCGCTCTCGGTGACCGCCGGCCGGCCGACCCCGATGCTGGCCGAGCACGTGCTGCTGCCCCGGTCCGGCTCGCTGACCGACGCCGCCGAGCGGCTGAGCGGCCCCGCCCGGGCGGCGGTGGGATCTGCGGTCGCGGCGGTTCCGTCAGAATGGCTCGGCCCGGATCCGAAGGAAGCGCGGGAGCAGTTCGAACTGTTCCTCGAGTCGCGACTGGACGACCGGGATCAGATCGAAAAGGACCTTGAGCCGGATGCCTGAACCCCAGAAACTTCCATTTTCCTACGCCCTGCTCCGGGCCGTTCCATCGATCGAACGCGGGGAATGCATCAATATCGGTGTAGTCCTGTTCTGCCGCCAGCGCGGCTTTCTGGCGATGAAAACGGGCGTCGATCCGGAACGCCTGGAGTCCTTCGCCCCGGATCTGGACCCCAAGCCGATGGCCGAAAGGCTGGATCAGATCACCGCGGTGATCGACGGCAATGAAACGGCCGGCCCGCTGGCCGAACTCCCCCAGTCCGAGCGGTTCGGCTGGTTGGTCGCACCATCATCTACCGCGATCCAGCCCTCCGAGGTCCACACCGGGCTCACCGCCGACCCCGGCGCCGAGCTGAAGCGACTGTTCGAGACCCTGGTCCGTCAGCCGGCGACGTCTACGTAGAGCGACTGTCCGGCCGTGCCGAAACGGCCCCGGGTGTCGTGAAGGGCCGTGCGGGTCACGCCCGAACCGTTGACCGAGACCTCGGTCAGCGAGCGCAGGCCGATCCACTCGCCGACCGGCTCGCGCAGCAGCCAGACGTTGAGATCGCAGTTGACGAATACGTACTCGCCGAAAGGCACCGGATGAGCCAGACCGTTGCCGAAATCCGCCGCCGCGACCGCCCGCTGGGCGGGTGACGGCAGCTCGCCGGGAACCACCGGGCTGTCCAGCCGAAACCAGGCGGCACCGTCGGGCCGAACCTGTTCCGGGCCTCCGACTACCGTCCGGATCGTATTCGAGGTTTTGTGGAAAGCGATCTCGCCGTCCTTACCCCAGCGGCCTTCTTCGGCGTCGCCGAATGCATCCGGAGGAGGCATCGATTCAGCCGGATCGTCACGCTCTGCGGCTTCCGGTGGCAACTCGATCCGGCCGGCCCTGAGCAGGACGCCCCGGGCTTCGATCAGCGTGCGACCATCGGCCGTCAAGCGGGCCGAGATGACCATCTGCCGTTTCCCCGGCTTGAGGACCTCGGTCTCCAGCTCGACCGGACCCAGCATCACCGGCCCGAGGAAGACACTCTGGAAAGAAGCCAGCCGCAAGTCGGCACCAGCGGCACAAGACTCGATCGCCCGCGCCAGAAGGGCCGCAGGAGCACCGCCGTGAGCGGCATCCGGGCGCCAGGGACCGCGGGCCGGGGCGCCGAGTTCGAATCGGGACAGGTGCTCTGCCGACCCGTCCGCATCGGTTGGAACGGCGACTGCATCCTGCAGTCCTTCGGACTTGGCAAAGTCGGTCGCCGCCACTCGAATGCCTCAGTCGGAGTTCATGTCGATCGCCAGCAGGGTCGCTGCTGCGACCGCAGCCGAGCCGGCCAGAAGCGAAGTCACGAGCACGCCTTTTCGATCGATGCCGTTGACCGAGATCAGCGTGGCGGCGACATCACCGACATCGGCCAGAAGCGATACGGCGAGCCAGGGACCGGCCTGGTCTCGAAGCGCCGCTTCGGTCGCACCGAGGCCAAGTGCGATGTCTCGAAAGCCCATCGCTCTGAATACGGTCTTGTTCGAAGCCCGAGAAGCATCTTCGCCGACCCAGGTCTCGCCGATCTTCTGCGGCACGGCTGCCGCGACGGCCCCGAAAGCGATGCGACTCAGGCCGAAGGCGGTATTGACTGCGATGCGTTTGTTCATGGTTGAACCCTAGCGAGTCGGTCCGGGCTTGCGGCCGAAAGACTATGGACCGTAGAGTTGACGGATGCCCAATTCGGAAGCGATAACCCTCCACGTCCTGCCGCCGTCCCATCCCTGCATGACCGCGGAGGCAGCCCTGAAGCACAAGGACCTGACTTACGAACTGGTCAACCTGGCGATGGGCACGCACCCGGACGAAGTCGAGCAGATCTACGGAGAGGGCAGACGGACCGTCCCCGGAATGACGATCGGCGATGAGACGGTTCACGGTTCGACTGCGATTCTCTGGACCCTGGAGCAGAAGTACCCCGATAATCCACTCTACCCGGAGGACATCGGGGATGCCGTACGCGAAGCCGAAATCTGGGCCGACGGTGACTTTCAGGACTTCGGTCGGCGCCTGCCCTGGTCGGCTCTCCACTTCCGGCCGGAGTCGATGGGAACCTTTGGCGGAGTCGGCGCATTGGACCCGGCCGGTACCGACTACGCGATCAAATTCGTCCGGTCCACCTGGAAGTTCCACCGGATAACCGCCGCCAGGCTGGCCGAAGACCTTGAAGCACTTCCCGCGATGGTAGACCGGATTGAGGGCTACGCCGACCAAGGCCTGATCGACGGGGAGGACCCGACGGCAGCCGACTTTCAGATCGGGGCGACTGCGCGGGTGTTGCTGACCGTGGCCGACCTTCATCCCGTCTTCGAGGGCAGCGCGGCGGAGCGCGTGGCGCGCCGCAACTTCCCCGACTACGCCGGGCTGGTGCCGGCCGGGGCGTTCCCCGAGGACTGGGTCAGGCTGCGCTCCTCGGGCTGATCCCCTGCCCCACCCGAGCGGGAAAAGCCGGGCTTGGCCAGGAGCATCTGGACGTCCCCGTTCCGCCTCGAGCGGAAGCCGCCTTCTGCGAAGCAGAGGTAGA
>JBBRVF010000005.1:0-15098 GCA_038247145.1 Solirubrobacterales bacterium
GATCCTGCCACGCCCGCCGAGCAGCTCGAGTTCAATCAGGAAGGCACAGCCGACCACTTCGCCGCCAAGCTGCTCGACCGCCTGAATCGTCGCCGCAGCGGTTCCGCCGGTGGCGATCAGATCGTCGTGGATCAGGACTCTGGCCCCGTGGGAGAGCGCGTCGGAATGAACTTCGAGCTCGTCCGGCCCGTATTCCAGTTCGTACTCGACCGAGATCGTCTCGGCCGGCAGATTCCCCGGCTTTCGGGCGGGAACGAACCCGGCGCCGATCGCCTGGGCAAGAGCGCCCCCGAAGATGAATCCGCGGGCCTCGGCCGCCACGACGAGATCGACCCCGAGCGGCTGCGCGTATTCGGCGAGGTCGGCGGTGACCTGCCGCGCCGCCTGCGGCACCAGCAGTAATGGGGTGATGTCCCTGAAGATGATCCCGGGCTCGGGAAAGTCCGGAACATCCCTGATCAAAGCGGCCAGATCCACAACCCGAGGATACCCGTGTAGGGCATGATTGTCGGGATGGACTACGGCGCTCTCGAACTCTCCGACCTTCTGCTGACTCACGAGGAGGCGATCGACCTCAAGGCCCACGGCAATCGTGAGGCCGCCGTCCTTCTGCCGATCACCGACTGGACGGAGGGGCCGAAGCTGGTCTTCACCGAGCGCCGTGCCGACCTCAACAAACACGCGGGCGAAATCTCCTTCCCCGGTGGCATGAGCGAGCCTGGCGACGGCGGCCTCGCCCGGACCGCCCTGCGCGAGTCCCATGAGGAGATCAACCTGAGACCGGACCGGGTCGAAGTGGTCGGTGCCCTTGCCCCGGTCGGGACCTTCGTCACCTCCTACCGGATCCAGCCCTACGTCGGCCTGGTCAGCGGCAGCGAGCCACTGGTCGCCAACCCGGACGAAGTCGCTTCGATCCTCCAGTACGGGATCGACGAACTGGTCGATTCCTACGCGATGCGCCGGCTTGTCCGCCGCGGCGTGCCGATCCGAACCCCCACCTTCGACATGGGCCGCCACATGATCTGGGGCGCCACGGCCAGGATCCTCACCGACTTCCTCACCCGAATCCGCGCCTTCACCTGAGTCGACCGTCATCAGACGGCCTTAGACTTCAGCTATGGCCGAACTGCCTCTCCTGACCAGCGTCGACGGTTCGATCACGCATTCGGATCAGGCGTTGCTGCCGCTGCCGGATGACGGATTCTTCCGCGGTGATGGCGTCTTCGAGGTGATGCGGTGCTATGCCGGCCGGCCGTTTGCCCTCGGCGAGCACCTCGACCGCATGGAGCGATCGGCTGACGCCCTCGACCTCCCCGTGGACCGGGAGGCGGTCGAGGAGGACCTCGCCGACCTGCTCCGGCGGGTGGAGGGCCAGGACTGCCTGCTGCGCATCGTGGCAACCCGGGCAGGGAGACGGGTCGTGTCGATCGAACCTCTGCCGGCCCACCCGGCCTCGGTTTCGCTCGCCACGGTGACCTACTCGACGACGGTGATCCTGAGCGGGGTCAAATCGCTTTCCTACGCGGCCAACATGCAGGCGACCCGAATCGCCCGCAAGGCGGGAGCCGACGAAGCGCTGCTGGTCACGGCCGACGGGCTGGTGCTCGAGCCCCCCACATCTACGCTGTTCTGGGTCTCCGGGACGGGCTCCCTGCGGACCACGGACACCGATGCCGGAGTGCTCGACTCGATCACGCGGCGCAGGGTGATCGAGGGCTGCGACGTCGAAGTCGGGAGCTTCGATCTTGATGACCTGCTCGCCGCTAGCGAAGCTTTCCTCGCTTCGACCACACGCGAGATCCAGGCGGTCAGCGAGGTTGACGGCCGGCCGATCCCCACCGATCCGGCGCCGGAAACCCACGAGGCGGCCCGGGTGTTCGCCGCAGCGGTGGAGATGGGCAACGGCGACAGTTGAGCGGGGACCCGGCACTCGCGGTGCAGGCCGAGGGGCTCGAGGTGGTCCGTGGCGGCAGGACCGTGATCCATTCGCTGTCACTGGAGGTCAGCAAAGGTTCGGTGACCGGGCTGCTGGGGCCGAGCGGCTGCGGCAAGACGACGCTGATGCGCTCGATCGTCGGGGCTCAGATCGTCGCCGGCGGTGAAGTCACCGTCCTCGGCCGGCCGGCAGGAGCAAGCGAACTCAGGACCGAGGTCGGCTACGTGACCCAGGCACCGTCGGTCTACCTGGACCTGACCGTCAGCGAGAACCTCGACTACTTCAGCGCCGTCCTGGGCGTTGACCACGACCGCACCCGGAAAACGCTCGAAACGGTCGGTCTCGCCGACTACGGCGACCGCTTCGTGGGCACCCTCTCCGGCGGCGAACGGGCGAGGGTTTCGCTTGCCACCGCCCTACTGAACGAACCCGGTCTTCTGGTCCTGGACGAGCCGACGGTCGGCCTCGATCCGGTGCTGCGGGCGGACCTCTGGAAGCAATTCCGCCATCTGGCCGAGTCGGGCACGACCCTTCTGATCTCGAGCCACGTCATGGACGAGGCCGGGGAGTGCGACCACCTCGTGCTGATGAGAGAAGGGGAGCTGCTGCGCCGATGCACCCCGGACGAGCTTCGCGAAGAGACCGGCAGGCACGACCTCGGCGAAGCCTTCCTCGCGGTGATCGAACGCACAGCCGACCGTGAGGCCGGTTCTTGAGTATTCGAATCACTGCCGCGACCGGCATCCGGGTACTTCGTCAGATCCGGCACGACCCCCGGACGATCGTGCTGCTCATGGCGGTACCGGCACTGCTGCTCGTGCTGATGCGCTTCGTATTCGACGGCAAGCCACAGGTTTTCCAGACGATCGGGGCTCCACTCTGCGGCCTGTTCCCTTTCATCGTGATGTTCCTGACCACGTCGATAACGATGCTGAGGGAACGCACCACGGGCACGCTCGAGCGGCTCATGACGATGCCGATGTCCAAGCTCGACCTGCTGGCCGGCTACGGGATCGCCTTCGGCCTGCTGGCCACCGCGCAGGCGGTGGTCGTATGCCTGACCGGCTTCTGGCTGCTCGGTCTGGAGGCCCCCCACGGGGCCTGGCTGGTCGGGCTGCTGGCCGTCCTCAACGCCTTGCTGGGCATGGCGCTGGGTCTGCTTCTCAGCGCGTTCGCCCGAACCGAGTTCCAGGCGGTCCAGTTCATGCCGGCCTTCATTTTTCCCCAGCTGCTGCTGTGCGGTCTATTCGTTTCCCGTGACCAGATGGCACCGGTGCTCGAGGCCCTCTCGTGGCTGCTTCCGTTCACCTATGCCTACGATGCACTGGAGCGGGCGATCTCCCCGGGGCCACCCGGCTCGGCCCTGGTCGTGGATGTCGCCGTGGTGGTCTTCGCCACCTTCGCGGCGCTGGCCCTCGGCGCCCTGACACTCAAGCGCCGCAGCGCCTGAAGGTCGTCCTAGAACTCGGTGTCGCGCAGGTACCACTCGGCGTCGAGGGCGCCCTGGCAGCCGGAACCGGCGGCAGTCACCGCCTGGCGATAGGTGTGGTCGACCAGGTCGCCGACCGCGAAGACTCCCCCGAGGTTCGTCTTCGTCGATGCGGGGTTGGTCACGACATAACCCTCGTCGTCGGTATCGACCTGTCCGGCGACGACTTCCGACCTCGGGATGTGGCCGATCGCGACGAAGGCACCGTCGACTGCGACGTCTTTCGCCTCGCCGCTGTCGGCGCGCCTCAGCCTCACGGTTGCCAGCGATCCGTCCTCGCCGGCGATGAACTCCTCCGGCGCATACGGGGTCAGCAGGTTGATGTTCGCCGTGGCTTCGGCTCGCTCCTGCATGATCTTCGAGGCGCGGAACTCTTCGCGGCGGTGAACCAGATCGAGACTGGTAGCGAACTTCGAGACAAAGACTGCGTCTTCCATCGCCGAGTCGCCACCGCCGATCACCATCGTCTTCCTGTCCTTGAAGAAGGCTCCGTCGCAGACCCCGCAGGTCGAGACTCCCCGGCCCATCAGTTCCATCTCGCCGGGAATGCCGAGTCGCCTCGGCTCTGCGCCCATCGCCAGGATCACAGCCTTCGCCCGGTATTCGTCGTCGCCGAGGAAAACTTTGTGGATGCCTCCGTCGCCGAGTTCAACGCGGTCGACGTCGTCGCTTTCGAAGCGGGTGCCAAAGCGGGCGGCCTGCTCGCGAAATCTGGTCATCATCTCCGGCCCCATGATGCCCTCGGGGAAGCCCGGGTAGTTTTCGACATCGGTCGTATTCTGAAGCTGGCCGCCCCACTGGAAACCTTCGAAAACGAGCGGATCGAGTTCGGCGCGGGCGGCGTAGAGGGCGGCGGTGTAACCGGCAGGACCACCGCCGATGATGATCAGGTTTTCGACTTCACTGCTGCTCATGCTCCTCTTTCCTGACGTTTCGATGGCCCGTTCCGGGCGATTGCGAGTTCCAATACTTTACTTTATGAAGTATACCCGACGAAATGAGCTGCGGTCCACCGAGCAGACGATTCGCAGACAGGGCAATCCGGCACAGGTCACAGGTCGGGCTTCATCAGCAAAGGTTGAGGTGGCCGGTCGATCGGCAGGCCCTCGACCTTCCACCGCTTGACCGTTTTGCGGAGCTGGAAAAAGGCGATGACACCCGGCGGGATCGGTAGCCAGAAAGCGACCAGCCGGTAGATCAGGATCGCGGCGAAAACCTCGGCCTCGGGAAAGCCGAACAGCACGAAGGTGCCGATCATGCCCGCGTCCACGGCGCCGACGCCAGCTGGAACGAAGGGGATCAGGTTTGCCGCCATTCCTATGAAGAAACCCATGACCACAACCCCAAACGGGATCGCGATGCCGAGCGCTTTGAAAGACGCCCAGAGGATGCCGATGTTCGCCGCCCAGAATCCGATCGCCCCGAGAATGGCGAGACCCGCCCGGGTCGGATGCGCGACCAGGTGCAGGGCCACCCTGACCCCCTCGGCGATCGTCGCCGGGATGGTCGCCAGCGTCGCCAGGTAGCGCACCGTCGGGCGGCGGTCGGAATAGCCCCTCAACCGGCGCTCGATGTCGCTCGG
Source organism: Solirubrobacterales bacterium (assembly GCA_038247145.1). Taxonomy (GTDB): domain Bacteria; phylum Actinomycetota; class Thermoleophilia; order Solirubrobacterales; family 70-9; genus 67-14. The sequence continues at coordinate 5,008 of JBBRVF010000005.1, forward strand.
TACAAGGGCGATCGCCAGCCCCAGGATCATCACCAGCCCGGCGACGGCCGCGGGCACGATGGTCAGCGAGACGGTCGTGCTTCCGGTGAGCACCCCGGTCCGGAGCAGAACCCCGAAAACCACGACCGCCAGTGGATAGAACAGGTAGTGGAGCACGATGAAAGCGACCATCCTGGTGCCGACGTCGCGCCGCTCCATTCCTCCCTGGCGCAGTGCCCAGTAGGTCAGGACGACACCACCGGCCCCGCCGGCCGAGAACAGCAGAGTAGCGGCGAAGCCGGCCATGTTGATCTCGTAGGCCTCGCGCCAGCTGATCGGGAAAACGTCTCCGCCGACCACGGCCCGGAACAGAGCGATATAGGTGGCAAAGGAGAAGATGCCGAAGCCGATCGCGACGGCGACCCAGACCGGATGGGCATCACCGAGCGTATCGATCGCATCGCCGACTCCGACCAGCTTGGGTACGAAGAAGTAGATGCCGACGACGAGCACCGTAATCAGCAGCGTCGTCTGAATGGCCCCGCGCACGGTGAAGGTCGGCAGGCCGTCGCCTTCCCCCTCCGCCTTGGCCGCATCCGGTTCCGGCGGGGGGCTCGCGACTGCCGATTCGGCTGCGCTCCGCTCCTTCTCCGACGTCTTGAGTTTCAGATTGATCTGGAATCCCCCGGAGAGACCATGTCAGGAAGTCGCAATCGCTTCAAGCCGCCGGAGTCCGTTGTTGACCCGGGTGACGAACGGCCGGGCCAGCGGTTCCCCCTGCCTTACCAGCAGGACGATTCCGGTTCCGGCCAGCAGGTCGGTTACGTAGTGCTCGCCCAGATAGAGCAGCGAGAATCCGAGCGCGAGGGCGTAGGACCAACCCAGAGTGCCCTGCACCCGCCCACCGTTCTCACTGAGCAGGATCGCCGCCATCAGCGCCGTCGCGAAATGAAGCGACGGCATCGCAGCCCACGGGTTGCTTCCAAGGGTGCCGAAGATCCGGGTCCAGGCCGGACCCCAGATCCGTTCGCCGAACTCGATCATGACCCGCTTGATCTGCTCGTCACCGGTGTGGCCGTTCTCGGATGCCCACCACGGTGGCGCCGTCGGAGCGAGGAAATAGATCGCGCAGCCGATGTCGAAGACGGCCGCCATCTGTCGAGCCGAATGGGGAAAAGCCTCGTGTCGCCGGAGCAGGATCCAGATCAGGGCCGAATTCGGCTGGATGAACCAGATCCAGTGATTCCATGCGGAAAACCTGGTCAGGGATTCCCCTCGGGGGCCATCGTGGAGAGCCCGCTGGAGTCGGCTATTGGGTAGTTGGCCGCGACCGATCCATCGGTCGACCCTGATCGGGTAATCGATCTTGAGACGCTCGCGCAGGCGCTCGGGATCGTCATAGGGCAGCTCGTGGGTCACCGCGAAGGCCCACATCTGGCTGCCGAAAAGAGCCAGGTCCCTCGCTTTGCTCCTCGGCCAGAGGATCGCGATCGCCGCCGGTGCCGCGACGGTCGAAGCGACGGTCACCGTCATCGGCAGTCGCAGCCTGAAGCGGATGTGGGGCACGACGACCGCAGCCGCCAGGGCAGCGAAACCTCCGATCCGGAGTGCGGACCGCATGCGCCTTCGTCGCGGCTGTCGGGAAGTAGGCCAGTTCATCCGCTGGCGACAGACTAGGCGACCCCGGCGGACCCCGTTCAGCGGCCCGAAGTCCCCTGTCCGGCTCATCCGATTAGAATGGCCGCGCTGTGCTGTCTCGGTCCAGAAAAATCATCTCCCTGCTCTCGGTGACCGCCACTGCGGTCCTGGCGACGGCGCTGTTCGCCTCCCCGGCAATGGGCTTCTCGCTCAACCCGGATGCCGCCTCGCCTGGCATCGAGAAGGTCAACACCTTCCACTGGATCATCTTCGTGGTCATCCTGCTGACGATCGTCGGAGTGAATCTGGCGATCGCCCGCGCGGCCAGGCCCCGTCACCGTCACGTCGAAGCGAGCGAAGCGGCCGGCGGCCGTCAGCTGCGGGTCGGACTCGGCCTCGGCGCGATCGCCCTGGTGCTCTTCGTAACCGCCACTGTGTTTTCAAGCCAGGCGCGCGAGGTTCCCGTTGGCAGCACCGAAGTCGCCGGCCTCAACGCGGACGAGCAACTCCAGATCCAGGTGACCGGCCAGCAGTGGCTCTGGCGCTACGACTACCCGAACGACACCTTCTCCTACCACCGGCTGGTCGTGCCGGTCGGCACCGCGGTCGCGCTCGACCTCGTCTCGGCGGACGTGATCCACGGCTGGAACGTGCCGTCCCTGACCGGCAAGGCCCAGGCCGTACCCGGCAAGACCAACCGAATCTACTTCAGGGCTGATGAAGAAGGCGTCTACTCCGGCCGCGCCTCGGTCCTTTCGGGTCAGGGCTATGCCTCGATGGAAGCCGAAGTCGAGGTAGTCTCCGCGACCGAGTACGAGGACTTCATCGCTACCCAGAAAGCCGGCATTCAGGCCGCCCAGGACGCCGTAGTCAAGACCCAGGAGGCCGAGCTGGAAGCTGCGGCCGAAGAGACCCCCCAGGGAGAAGTCGAGCCCCGGCCATGAGCAGCTACCCGACGACCATGCCTCCCACCCGCCCCGAAGTCGCGACCAGCGACAGCCCCGGACGCCCCGGATGGGCCCGCATTGCGACCAGCCCCGACCACAAAGTCATCGCGATGGTCCTGATCTCTGCCGCTTTCGGCTCGGCATTTCTGGCCGCGGTCGCGCTGGTGCTTGTGCGACTGCAGCTCGCCGTTCCGGAGAACGCCTTCCTCACCGCTGTTCAGTTCGACCGACTGCTCTCCGTGTACGGGGCGACCGCGATCTTCCTGTTCGCCCTGCCGCTCTGCATCGGCATCCTCTATTACGTCGCGCCGCTTCAGATCGGCAGCCGCGGGACCGCCCTCCCCCGGCTCGGCCAGACCGGCCTCTGGCTGTTCATCCTCGGCGGATTCGTGCTTTATGCGACCTTCCTCTTCACCCCGCCGGAAGCAGGGATCAACCCCTTCCCGCCGCTCTCACAGCACACCTTCACCCCCAATAACGGCGTCGATGCCTGGATCGCCTCAACCGGACTGGTCACCCTCGGCCTCCTGCTCCTCGCAATAGACCTGCTGGTCACGGTCCGCAACCTGCGCGCGCCCGGAATGGCCTGGCGTCGCGCCCCCATTTTCGTCTGGAGCGCCGCGATCGTCTGTTGGCTGATCGTCGTGATCGCCCCGATCTTCCTCGCCGCGCTGACCATGCTGATGATCGACCGCCAACTCGACGGCGGCTTCTTCACCGGCGGAGTCGGCGGCGCACCGCTGCTTTGGCAGCACCTCAGCTTCATTTTCTTCACCGGCGTCTACATGACGGTGGCGATCACGATGCTCGGCGGCATCTCCGAGATCGTCCAGACCTTCACCCGGAAAGAGCTGCCCGGCAGGCGGGTCGTGATCGCTTCGCTGGTAGCGATCGCAACAATCGGCACCCTCGCCTGGACGCAGAACATGATCACCGCGCCGATCCCCAGCGGCTGGAAGTACTTCGCGATGCTGATGTCGATCTCGCTGATTGTTCCGTTCGGCCTGATCTTCTACAACCTGATCTCGGCGGTGACCAACAGCGACTTCCACATGAGGGCGCCGCTGCGCTTCGCCATGGGCGCTCTGTCACTGGCATCGATCGGCCTCGCAGTCGAGGTGAGCCAGTCGACGATCGCCGTCGGATCGCAGCTCCAGCAGACCTATGACGCCTGGGCGGCGACCCACTTCGCGCTGATCGGCTTCGCCCTCTTCGGGGGCTTCGCTGTGGTCTCCTACTGGTACCCGAAGATGACCGGCCGCATGCTCGACGAAGACCGCGCAAAGATCTCCTTCTGGGTCATGTTCGGCGGCGCCATTGTCGCTCTGGTGCCGCTGTTCGGGGCCGGCGTCGAAGGGCAGGTAACCGACTCGTACCGTTTCTTCGCCGACGAAAACGTCGGGGTCTTCAACCTGGTCGCCACGCTTGGCAGCCTGGTCCTGTTCATCGGGATCGTTCTCGCCGTCGGCAACCTGGTCCGAAGCCGCCGGGAGGGCGCTGAAGCGACCCCGGACCCGTGGCGCGGACAGTCACTCGAATGGCTCGCTCTCTCGCCCCCGGAGCCGCACAACTTCGACGTCCTGCCGGACGTTCGCAGTACGCAGCCGATGCGTGACATCCGGGAGTCACTGGTGCGACGCGAAGCCGGGCAGGAAAGCCCGGCCGGCGAGACCCAGCCGGTAGCCTGAGCAAATGATCGAAGAAGGTCTCGAGGTGCGCGACGCGCACGTTCGACCAGCCGTAGAGACAGCTCGGCCTACCCCTCTCCATGACTTGCTCTCCGTAGCCCGCGACTACATCACCCTCACCAAGCCCCGGATCATCAGCCTGCTGCTGCTGACCACGGTCACGACGATGTTCGTCGCCGACCCGGCGGGCCCGCCGCTCTCAACCATCCTCTGGACGATGCTGGGTGGCTACCTGGCCGCAGGGGGCGCCGGGGCGATCAACCACTTCGTCGACCGCAAGCGCGATGCCCGCATGGCACGGACCAGTTCTCGTCCACTGGTCAATGGCCGGATCACTCCGGCGCACGGGCTGATCTTCGGGATCGTGCTAGGTGCGGCTGCCTTTTTCCAGCTCTGGATCACGGTCAACCTGCTCGCCGCCTCGCTCGCGATGGTCGGACTGCTCGGCTACGTATTCCTATACACGATCTGGCTGAAGCCGATCACCCCCCAGAACATCGTCATCGGCGGCAGCGCCGGCGCCGTGCCACCGCTGGTCGGCTGGGCGGCGGCGACCGGCAGCCTGACGCTCGAGGCCCTGTGGCCCTTCCTGATCATCTTCTTCTGGACCCCGCCCCACTTCTGGGCGCTTTCCCTGATGATCAAGGAAGACTACGAGCGAACCGGCGTACCGATGCTGCCGGTGGTCAAGGGCGAAGCAGAGACGAGGCGCCAGATCCTGATCTACACCTTCGTCATGGTCGCAGTGAGCGTCGGGCCGTTCGCCACCGGGCTGCTGGGACCCTTGTACCTGGCCTGCGCGCTGGTACTCGGCGGAGTCTTCATCGCCCTTTCGCTCGGCCTCTACCGCAATCCCGCCCCGGCGCTGAACCTGCGGACCTATCTGTACTCGCTCGCCTATCTGGCCCTGCTCTTCGTGGCGATGGCTGTCGACGCCGTCGCCTGATAAAACTCCGGTCATGGATCGCAAGCGAACCAAGAGCAACTTCTCGTCGGGAATGCTGATCGGCTCCGGCGCAGCTGCGATCTTCGCCTTCACCTTCTTCTTCGCGACGCTCTACCTGGCGGCCTGAGGCTTCACCGACCAGCATGGACGAGCGCGCAGACATCATCGAGCCGACTGAGACGATCCAGCTTGCCGCACCCTCCTGGGCACCCGCACTGCTGGCATTCGGCATTCTCGGGCTGCTTGCCGGCACCTTCGCCACCGGATTCATCTTCCCGGTGTGGTCCTACGCAGTAGTCGGCGCGTTCTTCGTATTCTTCGCGCTGCGCAGCCTGGCCAAGAAGGGCCGCCGGTCCTTCTACAGCCTGCCGCGCGAGCAGCAGGACATCCGGGCAGAGCTACCGGTCGAGTCCTTCAGCGCCCCCGGTCACGACTGATCCCCCCCGGCCGGCCGCGAGGTCGCCACAACCTCCTCAGGGCGGTCCGCCAGAGGTGGCTCCGTCGCTTGTCCAGACCCTCATGATGTCACGCATCGACAGCACCCCCACGAGTTCGCCGTCACGGTAGATCGCCAGATGCCGGATGTTCCGGCGGGACATCTCCATCGCGGCCCGCTCCATACTCCACTCGGGCGAGGCCGTGATCACGCTTTCGCTCATGTGGTCGCTGACCTTCTCGGAATCGACGTCCAGCCCGGTCCCCAGCGCCTTGAGGATGTCGCGCTCGGTGATGATCCGCGGAACCGGCCAGTCTTCGTCCTCGACGATCGCCGCGCCGACCCCGTGGCCGACCATCCTTGAAGCCGCGTCTCTCAGAGTATGTCCGGGGCCTACCCGGAGAACCACTTCCGACATCCCGACACTGACCCGCATTCTTCGCCCCTCAGGTAGCTTGTGACTTTCGTTGCCAGCCTACCCGATGCGCCGACACTCGTGCCACGGTCACCGATCTATAGAATGCCTTTACCAACCCTTGAGCTCATGACCCGAACCCGTACCGCCGCAAAACTCTCCACCCTCCTCGTCTCGATCGGACTGCTTTCCGCCCTCGTGGCCGGCTGCGGTGCCCAGACTTCGGCCAACATCTCCGGTGATTTCCAGGATCGTGGCCGCCAGCTTTTCAATGCCAAGTGCGGCACCTGCCACATAATGGCCCAGGCAGCCAGCCAGGGTGTCCAGGGTCCGAACCTCGACACCGCCTTCGCCGCCGCACGAGAAGCCGGCATGGGCGAAGACACCGTCAAGGGGATCGTCGAGTACCAGATCCTGCACCCCCGTCCTTCCGTCCCCGGCTATCCCGGAGTGAACATGCCGGCCGACATCGTCACCGGTAACGACCTTCAGGACGTCGCCGCCTACGTCGCCCGCTACGCCGGTGTCCCCGGTGCCAAGCCGCCGGTCGCCCCCGGCGAAGGCCCCGGAGCCCAGGTCTACGCCAACCAGGGCTGTGGCAGCTGCCACATCCTCGCCGCCGCACAGTCGGCCGGCGTACTGGGACCGAGTCTCGACATGAACATCCCGAACATGACCCGGGCCCAGATCGAAGAAGCCATCGTCGAGCCCGATGCCACCAAGGCCAAGGGTTACGAGAACGCCGTGATGCCCAACCGCTGGTCGAACCTGCCCCCCCAGGAGCTCGAGCAGTTGATCGATTTCCTGGTCGATTCCACTGCGGGCAACAGCGGCGGCGGCAACGGCGGCTGATCGCCGCAGGGCGCCGCCGGCCGCCCTCCCCCAGCGCCGACGCACCGCATGAAACTGCTGAAGCGCATCGAGATATCCCCTGAACGCTACGCCCAGGTCACGCTGATCGCGCTGATCGCGCTGGTGCTGATCGTCTTCACCGGATCGGCCGTCCGGCTGACGGCCTCCGGCCTCGGCTGCCCGGACTGGCCCAAGTGTTACGGCGGATACATCGCCCCGGCCCAGATCAACGCCTGGATCGAATACGGCAACCGGCTGCTGACCGGATTCGTCGGTCTCGCCGTGATCGCCGCCTCGCTGCTCGCTTTCTTCCGTCGGCCGTATCGCTGGCACCTCGCCCTCTTTGGCGCGCTGCTTCCCGTGGGGGTCATCGGCCAGGCCGTGCTCGGCGCTTTCGTCGTCGAATACCACCTGCCTCCCGAACTTGTGATCGGTCACTTCCTGCTCTCCATGGTCCTGCTGGACGCCGCCTTCGCCCTCTTCTGGTGCTCGCGCTACGAGCCGGGCGAGAGGCGCTTCTCGACCGACTTCATGGGCGTCTGGGCAGTCAGAGCGCTCATACCCTTCGGACAGCTGACCGTGCTGCTCGGGACCATCACCACCGCCTCGGGCCCGCATCCGGGCGACCACGACAAGGAGCTGGTGGAACGCTTCGACTTCAAGGGAGAGGACACCCTCGAGTGGATCGTCCAGCGCCACGCGGCGATGGCAGTGATATTCGCGATCGCCGTCCTCGTCGTGCTGTTCATCCTGATGCGCAAGGGAGGCGACCGCCGCGCCGTGCGGCCGGTCCAGGTGACCTTCGGCCTGATTGCCTTCCAGATCGCCCTCGGCATCACCCAGTGGCTGCTCGAATTGCCGGCGATCCTGGTCTGGTTCCACGTCGTCACCGCGACCCTGATCTGGCTCGCGGTCCTCTGGTCGGTCGCCACGGCCGGTCAGATCAGGGGCCGCGATATCACCCTCTCCGCCGCCCAGCCTTAGCCACCACCGCCCAGACGACTTCCCGGTTCTATTGTCCGCCAGATAGAGGGTCGATCGTCCCAGGACCGGTATGCCCGCCCTTCGAGTCGCCCGCGTTCGCGGATAAAGCCCGCCTCGATCCGAAACCGCTGCGACGGCCTTTGGCCCGTGAGCGCGGCGGCGGAGCTGCCGATGAAACGATACTGAACAGATGAAGACCATCGAGATCTCATCGAATGCGACCCAGCTGACCCGATTCGGGATGGTCAACGCCTTTCTCGTCCAGCAGGAGGACGGCCTGACCATCGTCGACACGATGATCAAGGGGTCTCAAGGCAAACTGATCGAGGCCGCCGCCGAGGTCGGAGTGCCGATCACCCGGATCGTCGTCACCCATGCCCATGATGACCACGTCGGATCGCTCTCCGCTCTCTCAAAAGCCCTGCCGGAGGCCGAGGTGCTCGCTCCTCGCCGCGACGCCAGGCTCATCCGCGGCGACAAGTCCCCCGAGCCTGGCGAACCCGAAGGCAGGCTTCTTGGCGGCTACCCGCCGGTAGACGTCGAGATTGACCGGGAGGTGACCGAGGGCGACAGCATCGGGACCCTGCAGGTCATCGAAACCCCCGGACACTCGCCGGGTCAGATCGCCCTGCTCGACCCGCGCGACGGTGTTCTGATCGCGGCAGATGCCTTTTCGAACCTGGGAGGCCTCGCCACTACCGCCGGCCCATACTGGCGTTTCCCCCTGCCGGGGTTCGTCACCTGGCACAGGCCGACCGCGCTCGAAAGCGCCCGCAAGCTTCGTCGCCTGGAGCCCCGGGTGCTGGTCGTCGGACATGGCAAGGCGGTCCGGGATCCGCTCCAGGCGATGGACGCCGCGATAGCCAAACGCAGCTGAGAAGCAATCGGCGGCGAACCTCAGCCTGCCGGGCCGACGGGGTCAGTCCTGGCGAGGCTTCTCGTCGGACGGGATGTCCTCGTCAGGCGAGCCGAGCATGTGAATCATGCCTCTGACGATGACCACCGAGACGGCGACGATTAGCAGGAAGCCGATGATTGCCCCCGCCGCCGACGAGATCAGGACCGCCGCCAGGATGACCACGACGGCGGCGGCGATCACGGCGACCAGCCAGCGGAATGCGGCGCCCTCGGACTTGAGGGGATTGCCCATGCCCGGGCCGATCAGATGATGTAGATCGTGACGAATACGACGATCCACATGATGTCGACAAAGTGCCAGTAGATGCCTGGCACCTCGACACCGAGGTGGTTCTTCTGTTCCGGCCCGAAATGACCACGCCAGGCGCGAATGTTGGCGAAGGTCAGCAGCAGCAGGCCAACGAAGACGTGGGCGCCGTGGAGGCCGGTGAGGCTGTAGAAGATCGTGCCGAAGGCGCCGTCGCGGGCCGAGAATCCGATGTGGATGTACTCGTTTATCTGGATGAAAAGGAAGGTTGCGCCGAGCAGCCAGGTCAGGCCGAGACCGAGCCTGAGCCCACGGTGATTGTTGTGCTTGATCGCCTCGAGCGCGTAATGAACCGTGAAACTGGAAGAGACCAGTACGACCGTATTGATGCCGGCAATCAGTACCGGGAGCTCGACACCGGCAGGCGGCCAGGTATCGGGAGATACGACGACACGAAGGAAGAAGTAAGCGGCGAAGAAGGCCGCAAACAGCATGATCTCCGAGAGGATGAACAGCAGGATGCCGAGGATCGACTGGTCGATCCGGGCGCTCCTGTGGAAGTCGGGCGGACCGTGGTGCTCGTGCTCGTCAGCCGCTCCGTGGCCTACCGCGATGCTTGCGCTTTCCATGGTCAGACCTCGCTCGTTTCCGCAGCAGCGCCATCCGCCGCGTCTTCAGCTTCTTCATTACCGGCCTCACCTTCGGCTACTGCCGAAGCGACGGCTTCCGGGGCGGCTCCCGATTCGTGATGGGCCACAGGCTTGTCGGTGATCTCACGGACCCTGCCGACAAGGTCGTCGGCCAGCCAGCGGGATTCCTCGCCGGGGAGAGTGGAGATGAGAATGTCGTCGACCCGGTAGTGGGCGATCGCGTTCTCGACCGAAGAGAACGGATCGGGACTCATCGGCTGGCCCGTGGCGTCGATTTCTTCCTCGTAGAGCTGTGCCATCAGTGCGGCGAGGCTGCGCGTCATGCTGCCGGTCGAGACGCCCTCGGTCTCGGGGGCGACGATCGTATAGCGATGGGGCCGTTCCGCTGCGC
>JBBRVF010000006.1:0-14808 GCA_038247145.1 Solirubrobacterales bacterium
ATCAAGGTGAAGCTCAAGAACAAGCAGCTCAAGGCCGGCAAGAAGACGAAGATCGGAATCACCGTTCGTAACGGTGGCAACGCTCCTCTGAACGCGGTCGTGAAGCTGAAGTCGAGCAACAAGAAGGTCAAGGTCCCGAAGAAGATCACGATCAAGAACATCAAGCCCGGCGGAGCCAACTCGAAGACGCAGAAGGTCACCGTCAAGGTCAGCAAGAAGGCCAAGGGCAAGGTCAAGATTACCGCCAAGAGCGGCAATCAGCAGGGCAAGCTGAAGCTGAAGATCAAGAGGTAGAAGTAAGCGATCAGCTTCAACGCAGTTCCGAAAGAGGCGGCCTCCGGGCCGCCTCTTTTTTTGCTCCGTCGCGGCCCGCTCGCCCCGGGCAGTCCCGATCGAGCGATCCCAAATAGACTGCCCGCCAATGCGCGAGAAGAGTCCCGAAACCCACGAAGAGAAGCTTGAGTACCTGCGCGACCTGCGCGACCAGGCGATCAACTCGGCCTCCGAGGAGGCCATCGAAAAGCATCACGCCAAGGGCAAGCTGACCGCCCGCGAGCGGATCGACAAACTCCTTGACCCGGGCTCCTTCGAAGAACTCGACACCTTCGTCCGCCACCGCACCTACGAATTCGATATGCAGAAGCGCCGGCCCTGGGGCGACGCAGTAGTCACCGGTCACGGCACGATCGACGGCCGCAAGGTCTTCGTTTTCTCCCAGGACTTCACCGTATTCGGCGGCTCGCTCGGCGAGGTGATGGCCGAGAAGATGTGCAAGGTGATGGACCTGGCGGCAAAGGTCGGCGCTCCGGTGATCGGGCTCAACGACTCCGGTTGTGCGCGGATCCAGGAGGGTGTGGTCTCGCTGGGTGCCTACGGGGACGTCTTCGTGCGCAACGTCCAGAGTTCGGGGGTGATCCCCCAGATCAGCGTGATCATGGGTCCCTGTGCCGGCGGCGCCGTCTACTCGCCGGCGATGACCGACTTCATCTTCATGGTCAAGGAGACCTCGCACATGTTCATCACCGGCCCCGAGGTGATCAGGACGGTCACCGGCGAAGAGGTCGAGTTCGAAGAACTGGGCGGCGCGATGACCCACAACAGCAAGTCGGGTGTGGCCCATTTCGCCTCCGAGGACGAAGAAAGCTGCCTCGAGGACGTGCGTTACCTGATGAGCTTCCTGCCGCTCAACAACCTCGAGCAGCCGCCCTACTTCCCGCCCACCGACGACCCCGATCGCGAGGATCCGGAGCTCGACAACTTCGTCCCCGACGACCCCAACAAGCCTTACGACATGCGCAATGTTGTCGCCAGGATCGTCGACGACGGCGAGTTTTTCGAGGTCCATGAGCATTTCGCCAAGAACATCGTCTGCGGCTTCTCGCGCCTCGACGGCCATCCGGTCGGCGTGGTCGGCAACCAGCCGGCATTCAAAGCGGGAGTCCTCGACATCGAGTCCTCGGAGAAGGCCGCGCGATTCGTTCGTACTTGCGACGCCTTCAACATCCCGATCCTTACTTTCACCGACGTGCCCGGCTTCATGCCCGGCACCGACCAGGAGTGGAACGGGATCATCCGTCGCGGCGCCAAGCTGCTCTACGCCTATACCGAGGCGACCGTGCCGAAACTGACCGTGGTCACCCGCAAGGCCTACGGAGGCGCCTATGACGTGATGGCCTCCAAGCACATGCTGGCCGACTACAACGTCGCCTGGCCCACCGCGGAGATCGCGGTCATGGGCCCCGCGGGCGCGGTCAACATCATCTACCGCAAGGACATCGCCAACTCACCCACCCCCGAGGACCGGCGCAAGAAGCTGATCGCCGACTACAAGGCCCACTTCGCCAATCCGTACTCGGCGGCCGAGCGCGGCTACATCGACGACGTGATCGAGCCCCGCCAGACCCGGCCGAAGCTGATCCGGGCGCTTCGCATCCTGCAGACCAAACGCGTCGCCCAGCCGAAGCGCAAGCACGGCAACATCCCGCTCTAGTCGATGACCCGAATCTCGATCGAAGGCCCAGCGACACCGGCCGAGACGGCCGCTATCAGTGCTGCGGTCGAGCGCTTCATCGGTGACACCGCGGTCGCCCCGCCCGCGATCGACACCGCGATGAACCCGTGGCTGAGGGCGGCACTGGTCGAGGGAGTCGAGGCGAAGAACTCCTTCGGCCCCGGCGACCCCCGCGAGCTTTCCTGAGCGAAGGTCCGGCGCGCGGCATCTCCTCGAAATCGACCGCGCCCGCACCAGGATTGCTCCCGGCAGGTAAGAATGGGGAGGGCAGTTGACCGTTTCCGCATCCCGAGGAGGAGAGCATGGCAGTCGTAAAGATCATCGAGCTGGTCGGAAGTTCCAGGGTCTCGACCGATGACGCCGCCCAGCAGGCGCTGAAGCAGGCCCAGGATTCGCTGCGAAACATCCGCGCGGTCGACATCGTCTCGACCGGGATCCGCGGAGAGCACCTCGACGAGTACCGCGCCCATGTGCGGGTCGCGTTCCTGATCGAAGGCAAGGACGTCACCTGACGTAGGGACGAGTGGCGAGTGCGCGCGCTGGCCTTGTTAGGGTCTTGCGCCGATGAGTGACCCAAGCGAACCGAGCGAGACCACTGAAGAACTGCAGCCGCTGGAATGCGATGCGGTGGGCGCGGCTGCGCTGATCGAAGCCGGAGCGCGGCTGATCGACGTGCGCACCGCCCATGAGTTCGAGGACGGCCGGATTCCCGGTGCCGGGCGAATCGGCCTCGAAGAGCTGGTCGAGCGGCGGGGGGAGATCCCGGCCGACGAACCGGTGCTCTTCTACTGCCGGGTCGGCAACCGCTCCCTGATGGCCGCCCAGGCCTTCTCCGAGGCCGGCTTCGAGACGATCTCGCTGGCCGGCGGGATCGCCGCCTGGGTAGATGCAGGTCACCCGGTCGACCCCGAGGATGGATTCGTCGGAGAGCCCGGTGAGGCGGCCGCCATCCTCGAAGCCCGCTCCAGAGCCGCTTCCTCCTAATACCTGAAATCCAGTCAGGTTTTGGTGCTTTTGCTAGCATTCCCGATCTGAAGACGGAAGCCCTCCGTCTGCCCATACTTTTCGACAGCAGCAGGAGGACCCGATGGAGCCGAGTACGGCCCCCGCCAAACCGACACCGAAGCCCAAGCCCAAGCCGGGAGACAAGGGTGTGGAGCAGGAGGAAGGCAAGGTCCAGAAGGGCAAGGGCAAACTCGGCTCGCTGAACAACCCGGAGACCTACGAGAACGTCCCCGGCCGGGTCATCCCGATCCTCGAGAACGAGTTCAGCGACTTCGATGGCGAGGCCGGCCTCTTTCTCGAAGGCGAGACTCCCGAGCCCGAGTTCATCGGCTTCCGGTTGAAGCAGGGTGTTTACGGCCAGCGCCAGCCCGGCGTCCAGATGGTCCGGGTCAAGCTTCCCTACGGTGGCATCACACCGGAACAGATGGATGCCTTCGCCGACTCGGTCGAGACCTACGCCCCGCTGAAGAAGGGTCACATCACGACCCGCCAGAACATTCAGATCCACCATGTGCCGCTGGATCAGATGTGCCACATGATCCGGGACCTCGCCCCGAGCGGGCTCTCCTCGCGGGAAGGCTGCGGCAATACTGTCCGCAACGTCACCGGCGACCCGTGGGCCGGCGTTGCCGAAGACGAGATCTTCGACCCGACCACCTACGCCGGGGCCTACGTCCGTTACTTCGTGCGCCACCCCACCACTCAGTTGATGCCGCGCAAGATCAAGACCTCGTTCACCGGATCGGACGCCGATCGGGCGATCTCGGGAATCCACGACATCGCATTCATCAGCCGGATCCGCGACGGAGTCAAGGGCTTCGAGATCCGGATCGGCGGCGGCACCTCGATCATGGCCCGCATCGCCCCCACCCTCTACGACTTCGTCGAGGCCGACAACGGCGACTTCCTCAAGGTCTCTGAGGCCGTCTTCCGGATTTTCGACCGGCAGTCCTGGCTGCGAGTGAACCGGGCCCGGGCGCGGATCAAGGTATTGGTCGACAAGGTCGGCATCGAAGAAGTGCGCCGCATGGTCGACGGGGAGCTCGAGGGCGACTGGGTGAACGAGCGCGACTTCTCGATCGACCACCTGCGCTTCGACCTCGACGAACAGGCGTTGCTGCCCGAACCCCGGGCGATCGAGATCTCGCCCAACGGCAACCGCTCCGATTTCGAGCGCTTCGTCGAAGCCAACGTCCAGCCGCAGCGTCAGGAAGGCTTCAATACGGTCGAGGTCAAGATCGTCCGTGGAGACCTCACCCCGGAACAGTTCCGCGGCCTCGGGCAGATCATGCGCGATCACACTGGCGGCTTCGCCCGGACCACCGTCCAGCAGAACCTCGTCCTGCGCTGGGTCACGGGCGACGCGCTCTACGAAGTCTGGAAGAAGCTCGGCGAACTCGACCTCGATGACGTCGGCCCGCGGCGGATCACGGATGTGGTCAGCTGCCCCGGCACCGACAGCTGCAAGATGGGCATCACCAGCTCGATGGGCCTGAACAGTGCGGTCCAGGAGCGGGTCGAGCAGATGGACATCAACGATCCGCTGACCCGGCAGATCCACATCAAGATGAGCGGCTGCCCGAACGGCTGCTCCCAGCACCACATCGCCAATATCGGCTTCTACGGCGCCTCGCTCAAGGTCGGCGGCCGGACCATGCCGGCCTACGTCCCCCACCTGGGCGGCAAGTACATCGACGGCGAAGTCATCTTCGGGACCCGGCTGAAGTCCCGCCTGCCGGCGCGACGGGTTCCCGATGCGGTTGAGCGGTGGATCCGCCTTTACGAAGACGAACGCGAGGACGGGGAAGTCTTCAACGATTACGTCGAGAGAGTCGGCACCGCTCGCATGGAAGAAGCCGTAAAGCCTCTGACCATGCCTGCCGACTTCAGCCTTGACACCATGCAGGAGTTCATCGACTGGAGCCGGTCCGATCCCTACCAGGTCGAACGCGGCGAAGGCGAGTGCGCGATCTAGTCCCCGATGGAACCCTCAACCTCGACAACCAGCCTCGACCAGGCCCGTGCGCGCTTCGACGAAGACGCAGTAGCCGACATGCTCGAGCCGAAATCGGCCAGTGAGGTCCTCGAGTGGGCTTTCGCCGAATTCGGGCAGAACATGTACATCGCCTGCTCATTCCAGAAGACGAGCTCGGTCGTGGTCCAGCTGGCAACCGAGATCAACCCCTCGGCGCGCTTCTTCTACCTCGATACCGACGTGCTCTTCCCCGAGACCTACGAGACCCGGGACCGCCTGGCCGAGCACTTCGGGATCGAGTTCGAGCGGTGGCACAACCTCTCGCTTGAGGAGCAGGCCGAGCGGTACGGTGATCGCCTGTGGAAGACCGACCCCGACGCCTGCTGCGGCCTGCGCAAGGTCGAGCCGATGCGAGAGGCCCTCTCTACCGTAGACTGCTGGGTTTCCGGCATCCGCCGCGAGGATTCAGCCGCCCGGGCAAGCGCTCCGAAGTTCGCCTGGGACAAGCGTTTCAGCCTCTGGAAGATCAACCCCCTGGCCGACTGGTCCGAGCGGGATGTCTGGAATCACCTGAATGAACACAACGTCCCATACAACCCTCTCCACGACCAGGGCTACCCCTCGATCGGCTGCACTCACTGCACCCGGCCGGTGGTCCCCGGGCAGTCTGCCCGCGACGGCCGCTGGTCTGGATCGGGCAAGACGGAGTGCGGCATCAACTGAAGCCGCGTCGCCGAGCCGTACCGGCTCACCCTGATCCCCTGCTTTTCCCCTGTCAACGAATACCGATACGGATGAACTAACCATGAGCGAATTGGCATTGACCCTTTCCGAACGCCAGACGGCCGACTTCGAAATGATCGGCAACGGAGGCTTCGCCCCCCTCACCGGCTTCCAGGGATCCGAGGACTGGCGCAACGTCTGCGGCCAGATGAGAACCTCCGAAGGCGAGTACTGGCCGATCCCGATCACCCTTCCCACCGAACTCGAATGTGAAGTCGGCGACGTGGTCACACTGTCCTCCGACGAAGGCAAGCATCTCGGCCGGATCAACGTGAACGAGGTCTTCGAGCGCGACGTCAAGCACGAAGCCGAAACTGTCTACGGCACCACCGACGAGAACCACCCCGGCGTCGCCGCAATCTATGAAGAGGGCAACCGCTGCATCGCCGGCCCGATCGAGGTCGACGCCCTGCCGGACCACGAAGAGGCCTTCATGCGCCGCTACAAGACCCCGGCCGAGACCAGGCAGGAGTTCGCCGACCGCGGCTGGAAGAAGATAGTCGCTTTTCAGACGCGCAACCCGATCCACCGCGCCCACGAGTACCTGACCAAGGCCGCTCTGGAAACCTGCGACGGGCTGTTCATCCACCCGCTGATCGGCAAGACCAAGGCCGGCGACATCCCGGCCGACGTGCGCATGCGCTGCTACGAAGTCCTGATGGAGGACTACTACCCGAACGACCGTGTGGTCCTCGGCGTCAAGCCGGCGAAGATGCACTACGCCGGCCCGCGCGAAGCCGTCCTCCACGCGATCGTGCGCCGTAACTACGGTGCGACCCACTTCATCGTCGGTCGCGACCATGCCGGTGCCGGCGATTACTACGGCACCTACGACGCCCAGCAGATCTTCGAGACGATCGACATCGACGAGCTCGGCATCGAGCCGCTGATGTTCGAGCACACCTTCTGGTGTCATGAATGCGAAGGGCTCGCCTCCGGCAAGACCTGCCCTCACGACGCCGAATCACACCTGTTCCTTTCCGGCACCAAGGTCCGCGAGATGCTCGGCAACGGCGAAGAGCCGCCGCATGAGTTCTCCCGCCCCGAAGTTGCCAAGATCCTGATCGACGCTTACAAGGAGGACAACTAACCCATGTCAGACAAAGGATTCACACTCTGGTTCACCGGACTCAGCGGAGCCGGCAAGACCACCATTTCCCACATCCTCGCCGACGAGCTGAAGGCTCGTGGCTCGAAGCTCGAGATCCTCGACGGCGACATCGTCCGCGAGAACCTCTCGAAGGGCCTCGGCTTCTCGAAGGAAGACCGCGATACCAACATCCGCCGGATCGCCTTCGTCGCCGACCTGCTTTCCCGCAACGGCACTCCGGTGATCACCGCCGCGATCTCGCCCTACCGCGCGATCCGCGACGAGGCACGGGAGACGATGGGCGAGCGCTTCATCGAGGTCTACATCGAGGCTTCGGTCGACGCCTGCGCCGAGCGCGACGTCAAGGGCCTTTACGCCAAGGCCTTCTCCGGCGAGATCAAGGAGTTCACCGGGGTCAGCGACCCGTACGAAGAGCCGCTCAACCCCGAGGTCGTGATCAAGACCGAAGAGCAAGAGCCGGCCGAATCAGCCGGCAAGCTCATCGCCTACCTGGAAGAGCGCGAGCTCATCCCGGCCGCGGTCGCTTCGTAGCACCGCATCAGGGCTTCACACGAAGGGCGGCCCCAGGGCCGCCCTTCGCATTGCAGGAGACCTTCCCCCTCGGGGCTTCAGTGCGTCTTCACCGGCATCGGTACTGGCGGGGCCGATGCCTCACTGAAGCCGCATCCGTCAGACCGGGAACCGTGGAAAGCAGACCGTTCTCCGGAAACGGCCCAGTTCCGATATGAGCAAGGTTGTACTGGCCCCAGCAGGCCACTTGACCGCTGGCCCGGAGGGCGCAGCCATCGCCCTCGTTGATGCTGAACGCCGTGGCATCGTCCAGCCCGGAGCAGACGGCCCTTGCGTCGGAGGTGACCGCACAGGTGCTGCTCGAGGCAGTCTTGATCATGGTCGATGACAACTAACCCGGTCGCTGGCCTCTGCTTTTGCCTCCTGTCTCTTGCGCTCCTTCGGGCGGGCGGATACAGTCTTCCCAGGAAAATCAAGTCAGGGGTTCCGTTGCCGTTCAAACGTTTCGTGTTTTTCGCAGCTGTCCTGTTCGGTCTTGCTGTTCCGACTGGCGCTGCCGCAGCACCGATGCCGCTCGATCCGATCGAAGTCGAAAGCAGCGGGCAAATCAGCGAGAGCGTGCCACACATCGCCCCTGACGGGGGCCAGATCGTGGCCTTCCGCACCCTGCGCCCGGGTGGCCTCGTATCGGTACTGATCGAGAGATCGAATGGCGGTCCGTTCTCGGACCAGATCGATCTGACCGATACCGTCAACGCCGAAAATCCATCGCTGAGCTTCCCACCCGATGGCGGCATCTACGCGATCTGGGGTGTCGGAACCAACGGCGCGACTGCCGAGCAGACCTTCCGCCTTCCCGGAGGCGAGTTCGGTGCCGCGACCGGCTCCGCGAACTGCACCCGTTTCGTCGATTCTGCGGCCGGTCCCGACGGCGGCATCGCTGTCGTATGTTCACATACCGAAGCAACCAACCCTCCCAACACTTACTGGCTCGGATCGAACCCGTCCCTGGGTCCGGTCCCGGTGACCGAACAGCTGAATCCGCCGGCCTACGACTCCTTCATGCGGCCTCGAGTGGCGTGGGGAGCGGATGGGACCCTGGCCGTCGTGGCGGATTACTGGATTTCCGCCACCAATCCACCGCCGGCCAACCAGACCAAACGCGTCAGGGCGACCATCAGGAACTCCGCCGAAGGCGTGTTCGCGACGGTCGACTTCCCCAACGTTACCCAGCCGGCGGAGATCAACGTCAACGGTGGTCCCGCGGTTCTGAACGACGGCACCGTCGCATTCTCAACCGGTGGAACCGCCGGAGCAGTGGTCCAGATCCTTCCCTCCGGAGCGACGGCTTTTTCCCCTCAAGTTCTGACCGGTGATGCCGCAACGGAGCCGCAGGTCGACGCGGCGCAGAATCTCCACGTGATGTCCGTCGCCGAAGGGCCACCTCGCCAGTACCTGGCGAACGTGCGGCCCCCGGGTGGCAGTTTCGGCACGCCGGTTCCGATTCCGCTGGCAGGAGCCGGCGACCCGTACATCCCTTACGACGGTTTCAGGGTGGCGCCCGACGGCACCGAGTACGCGGTGATCAGGGCCAGTGACGGCATTTACGCAACGAGCCGTTCGCCCGGCCAGGCGTCGTTCGAGACGCCGAGCCTCCTGGGTTCCGGCGACGCGACCAACAACCCGGAGGTCGCGGTGACGAGCGAAGGTGACCTCCTGGCCAGCTGGCCGATCGAGGTCGCCCCCGGCGACTTCCAACTATTCGTAGGTGGTCTCGACAAAACCCCTCCCAAAGTGACCGTGACCAGTTTCCCGGTCCAGGCCACGACCGGCGCAGCACTCTCGTTCTCGGCCGAGGCGAGCGACAACATGGGGCTGCGATCCGTCGGCTGGGACTTCGGTGATGGCACTGTCGCCGGAGACACCGCGACCTCCTCTTTCGGCCCCGGCCGCCATCCGGTGAGCTTCACCGCCACGGACCGGGCCGGCAACGAAACGGCAGTGAGCCGCACGGTCAGGGTTCCGGGCCTGCCCGGAAAGGGGACGCCGACGATGAAGGTCGTGACCCCGAAAAGGCTCAAGTTCAGAACGCTGGCCCGCCGGGGCCTGAAGGTCAAGGTCCGTTCGAATCTGCCCCTCCGGATCAAATCCAGGATCGCCACTTCACGGCAGAAGCTGAGAAAGAAACCACTCCGGACCCGGTCGGTCAAGACTCTGAAGCGCCGCCATGTACTCCGGGTGAAGCCGAAGAAGAAGCGTCTCGGCAAGCGCCGCAACCTGAAGCTGTTCGTTCGCGTGACCGGCACCACAGCCAAAGGCAAGAGCGTCACCCGAATCAAGAAAGTGAAGATCCGCCGCTGACTTTTACGTCAGGGCTTTGGAGGGACTTCCGGCTCTCCCAGGTCGTAGGTCTGGTAGGCGCCGAAGCGGCTGAAGGTCTTGTGGGTGGGGCCGTGGTAGTCGGATGAAGCGGTGGCACTGATGCCGAGCTCGCGGGCGAGGTTCAGCAGGTGCTCGGTCTGGGCCCGGGTGTGCGAGGGGTAGAAGACCTCGATGCCGCCGATGTCGAGCGAACGGATCAGGGACTCGACCTGTTCCGGGTCCTTGACGTCCCAGTAGGGATGGGCGATCACGGCAACACCACCGGCCTCCTGGATGATCTCGCAGGCCTGCTGGGCGGTCGGCCACTTGCGCGAGACGAACGCCTTGGCCCCGGGCACCAGGTACTCCTCGAAAAACGGGCCCATGTTGTTCGCGGCACCGGCCGCGTGAGCGATGTGCGGTCGGCCGATCGAGTCCGCCGAACCGGCTTCGCGGATCGCGTCGTCGATCGTGATGTCGAACCCGTAGCCACGCAGGTTCTCGATGATCTCTTTCGCCCGGTCGACCCGTTCCTGCTGGGCACGGTCACAGGCCGGTTTGATCTTGTCGACATCGACCCAGTAACCGCAGATGTGGAGGTCCTCGGCGAATTCGTGGACCGATGACATCTCGATCGCCGGAACGATCTCCACGCCGAGCCGCTCACCGGCCTCGATCGCTTCGGGCACCCCGGCGACACCGTCGTGGTCGGTCAGCGCAAGGACGTCCACCCCTGCCTCGGCCGCCTTCTCGACGACCCCCGCCGGTTCAAGCTGCCCGTCGGAAACAACTGAATGACTCTGAAGTTCGATCATGAGCAAGGAACAATAGGGCTCCCGAGTCTTTGCTGATAACACCGATAAGGGTGGTGTCCGGGGGCGTCCCAGGCGCGCCTGGCGAGGATTGAAGCGACCCGGTGAAGCCGATTTGTCCTACGACAATGAGCGAGCCGAGGAAGCGACTGACGAAGCCAGGCCTGCATAGGTCGTTCCCGGGTGCCGCTCGCCCTCCATGTCACCCGCCGCATTGCAGCCTCGCCAAATAGACTCCGCACCCTATGTTCGAGAAGGTTCTGATCGCCAACCGAGGCGAGATCGCTATCCGTGTGGCCCGCGCCCTCAAAGAGATGGACATCACGTCGGTGGCTGTCTACTCGGAGGCCGACCGCGAGGCCCCCCACGTCGATGAATGTGACGAGGCTTACCTGATCGGTCCGGCCCTGCCGGCCGAAAGCTACCTCTCGATCGAGAAGATCATCGCTGCCGCCAGCGAAGCCGGAGCTGACGCGATCCATCCCGGCTACGGATTCCTCGCCGAGAACGCCGACTTCGCCCGGGCCCTCGACGAGGCCGGCATCACCTTCATCGGTCCCCCGGCCAGCGCGATCGACGCGATGGGCTCGAAGACGATGGCCCGCGAGGTCATGGAGAAGGCCGGAGTACCGATCGTGCCCGGAGCGACCGAGCCCGCGGCCGACGTCGACGAGGCGCGCAAGCAGGCCGATTCGGCCGGATACCCGGTCGCCTGCAAGGCGGTCGGCGGTGGCGGTGGCAAGGGCTTCCGCGTAGCGATGACCCCCGAGGACCTTCAGGAGGCATTCGAAGGCGCCGCCCGCGAGGGTGAGAAGTTCTTCTCCGACGACCGGGTCTACGTGGAGCGCTACCTCGAGGATCCGCGCCATGTCGAGGTGCAGGTGCTGGCCGACAAGCACGGCAACGTGATCCACCTGGCCGAGCGCGACTGCTCGATCCAGCGCCGTCACCAGAAGGTGATCGAAGAGGCCCCCGGGCCGCACGTCGACGAAGAGATGCGAGAGCGGATCGGCAAGATCGCCACCGACGCCGCCCGTGCGGTCGGCTACTACTCGGCCGGCACGATCGAGGGCATGCAGGTCGGATCCGAGTACTTCTTCCTCGAGATGAACACCCGGGTCCAGGTCGAGCACTGCGTGACCGAGATGATCACCGGTGTCGACATCGTGCGTGAGCAGATCAAGATCGCCGCCGGCGAAGAACTCAGCATCAAGCAGGGAGACGTCGAGATCAACGGCTGGGCGATCGAGTGCCGGATCAACGCCGAGAAGGCCCACAAGAATTTCTCTCCCGCACCGGGGCAGATCACCCACTACCGCGAGCCTTCGGGCCCCGGCGTGCGGGTCGACTCCGGCGTAATCGCCGGCTCCGAGGTGACCCCGATGTATGACCCGATGGTCGCCAAACTGATCGTCTGGGACACGGACCGCGAGATGGCCACCAGGCGCATGCTTCGTGCCCTCGACGAGTACAGAATCGGCGGGCTTTCGACCCTTATACCCTTCCACAGGACGATCCTCGCCACCGAGCAGTGGGAACGTGGCGAGACCTGTCGCGACCTGATGGAAGACAGGGACTGGCTGAAGACGACCGCCCCCGAAGAGGAACCCTCGCTGGAGACCGGCGAGGACGAGCCCGACAAGGTGGCGCGCGACTATCTGGTCGAAGTCTCGGGCAAGCGCTTCGACGTCAAGGTGATCGGCGAAGCGGTCGGCGTCGTGGCCGGAGCTGCGGCCGGGGCGGCCGTTGGTCCGGGCGGACCCCCGAAGCGCGAGCGCGCTGTCGGTGGAGGCAACGCCTCGAACAAAGCCGACCTCGAGTCACCGCTCCAGGGTTCGATCTTCAAGGTCAACGTCGAAGTCGGCGCCGAAGTTGCCGAAGGGGACCTGATCTGTGTGATCGAAGCGATGAAGATGGAAAACGAGATCACCGCACATCGCCCGGGCAAAGTCACGAAGCTGCCGATCTCGGTCGGCGACGCTGTGGCCAGCGGCGATCCGCTGGTTACTATCGAGTAGCATCCCGCGGCCTGCCGGGCAAGGCTGCCCGTCCACGTCGTGCAGCCGCCAACCAGGCTACCCAGGAGAACCTGAACCAATGGACTTGTTCGCATACCTCGACCCCGGAAGCGCCAGTGCCCTGCTTGCGGCCGTGCTCGCCGGCGTGGCCGGCCTCGGCGCGGCAATCCGCACCTACGGGACCAGCTTCCTCAGGAAGCTGATGTTCTGGAAGAAGGACGAGCCGGAAGCCGGCCCCGGAGCCGCAGAGCCCGCGACTTCGAAGTCTGATGCCAAGGACGCCTCGGACCCGGTCGATCCGGCGGAAGACGCGGCCTCCGACCGGGCCTGACCGTGGCCGCCGAGCGATCCGGCTCTGAGACCGAACCCGGCTCATTCCGCGACCGGGACAGCCGGGTGGTCATCTCCGATGAATCGGTACTGAGGGCCCTCAGCCCGGAAGGCGCCGACGACTGGCGGCGACTGGCGGCAAGCCCGCTGCTCGATTTGCTGATCGACCAGAAGAAGCTGGTCGATACCGAGGAGGTCGACGCCGGGCGGATCGGTGACCCCGACCTGCTTCCGAACGGGGTAGAGACCGCACTCGAACATGAGCGCATTCCGTTTGTCTCCTACCCGTACGAGTGGACCTTCAGCATGCTTCGTGATGCGGCTTTGCTCCAGCTCGATATCGGGATCGCCGCGATCGACGAGGGACTCTCGCTCAAGGATGCGACGCCCTACAACGTCCAGTTCCGGGGCGCAGCCCCGATCTTCATCGACATCGGCTCCTTCGAGAAGCTGCCGCAGGGCGAGCCCTGGGTCGGTTACCGGCAGTTCTGCATGCTCTACCTGTATCCGCTGATGTTCCAGGCCCACAAGGACCTGCCCTTCCAACCCTGGATGCGGGGGTCGATCGACGGCATCCAGCCGATCGACGCGATCAAGGTGTTTTCGATGCGAGACCGCCTCCGACGTGGGGTCTTCGTACACGCCTCGCTACACGCCCGGCTCGACCGCAGGGCGAACCGCTCAGGCCCGAGGGATGCCGACGCCCCGGCCAGGAAGCGCACCGTCAAGCCAGAGGCGGTGCAGGCCCATATGGAGAGCATGAAGCGGCTGGTCGAAAAGCTCAGGTGGAAGGCCGGCGAAAGCGCCTGGAGCGGCTACCGCCAGGACAACACCTACAGCGACGAGGACGACCGCCGAAAGCAGGATTTCGTCGACGAAGTGGTCGCCTCGGAGCGACCGGCGCTGACCTGGGACATGGGTTGCAACGACGGGGCCTATTCGAGGATCGCCGACCGCAACTCGGGCCGCGTAGTTGCCTTCGACTTCGACCACGCGACGGTCGAGTCTTTCTACCGCTCATTGCGGGAAGAGGGCAATACCACGATCCTGCCGCTGGTCGCCGACCTGGCAGACCCGTCCCCGGCGCTCGGCTGGCGCGGCCTCGAGCGAAAGACCCTGGCCGATCGCGGAGCCCCCGACCTGACCCTGGCGCTGGCCCTGATCCATCACGTCTCGATCAGCGCCAACATCCCCGTTGCCGACTTCCTGTCCTGGGCCGCAGAGCTGGGCTCGGCGCTGGTCATCGAGTTCCCCAAGCGCGACGATCCGATGGTCCGGGCGCTGCTGGCCAACAAGCACGACGGGGCCAACCCCGACTACGAGCTGGCGGTTTTCGAGTTCGTACTCGAGCGACGATTCACGGTCGAGCGACGGGAGGAGCTGCCCTCCGGTGACCGGGTGCTGTTCTTCGCCCGTCCGCGCTGACCGCGCGTTCACGGGCAGCAGTTTCCTGCATGCGGGGAGTTTGCGGGGCGCCGCGACCTGGCTCGCCGTGAGCTAGTTGGGCGGCTTCGGCCACTTCGGCGTAGGAGTGCGACAGTCGGCGGCGCGGCAACCCCGGATGCGGTCGAGTTCCCTGCCGAGGAAGTTGACGACGCGTCGGTAGCCCGGGTCGGAGTAGCGGTTCTCGAGCTCGCCCGGATCCTGGCTCAGGACGTAGAGCTCGCGCTCGCCGGATTCGAGTTCGACGTATTTGTAGGGGCCGAGCCGGACCCCGACGTAGTCGGCGCTGGTGACTTGGCCCGATACGCCTGCGCCGGAGCCCTGGTTGCCTTCACCGGTCACGGTCAGCGGCTCTCCCGGATAGTCGCTTTGAGTCAGCGGCGTCGACGAGGAGTAGCTGGAGATCAGGATCGGCCTCCTCGAGATCCGTTCGGGCCGCTTCCAGAACC
>JBBRVF010000007.1:0-14762 GCA_038247145.1 Solirubrobacterales bacterium
GCGACGCCGTCCTGGCCCCGCGAGATGCTCGGCCCGGTTTTGCTGAGGAAACTGACGCGATCGAACCGGACCAATGGCGCCCCGCCGCTTCGCTACACCGGTTTCAGGGTGGGACCGTACAAGCTGATCCGCTACCGGTCCGGGCAGGACGAGCTCTACGACCTGGACCGGGATCCGGACGAACTATCCAACGTCTACGAGGATCCCGCCTACCTCGCGGTGCGGGCCTACATGGATTCCCACCTGGATCAGGTGGATGGTTGTGCCGGTGCCCTTTGCCGGGAGCAGCTGCCGCCCTGGCCATCACCAGACGCACCCTCGAATATGAATCCGGGCTGAGCTCGGTTACAACGTAGTCGGGCGGCCGACGGGCAACTCGAACTGGACGGAAGAACTGACGAGGAGCTGTCTGGCGTGGCGGCGACCAAAGGTCGGATTACGGTCACCTTCGACTTCAAGGACGTTCTCGGAATTCCTCGAAGATGGGGCGAAGCGGGTCGTTCTCACGCCGGCTGCGCCATCGTCGTCGGCATCGACCATGGTGAGTTCGGGGTAAATCTTCGGACCCTGAAAGAGCCCTTCACCGACGATCCGACCCTGACGACTGGGATGACCTCACCTTCTTCCCGGCCCGCCGGTAGCCGGAGGCAAACGCCTGTCGGAGACCGAACTGCGGTGTCTGATCAGAGCTTGCGTCTTTTCCGGGGGACTCGTATCGGGCGAGCCTGCTGCAGGATGGCAGGGCGGAACCAGGAAATCACGTGCGGAAAATTGGAAGGGCGAGCAGCAGCCGGGGGTATGCTCGGATGAAGTGTCGTGGTCGCTCCTCGTCGTGGTCGCTCCTGTCTATGCTGGGGGCTTGGTGACCAAGCGCCCGGTAGGGGAAACATGGGGCATAACGGCAGGAGAAGGATCGATGAACTCTTCAAGGTTTCCCAGGATCGTGTTCCTGGCATCGACTATCGGTGCCGTATTGACCTCGCTGATTGTGACTGCGGTGGCGTCCGCGGCACTGACTTTCGCGCCGGCAAGCAACCAAGCGGTCGGTAACGATCCCCGGGCGGTTATTGCGTCCAATCTGAACGACGACGGATTCAGAGACCTGGTGACGGCAAACCGACTTGCGAACAACGTTTCGGTGCTGCTTGGCACAGGTTCGGGAGCTTTCCTCGGCGCCAGCGCATTTCCGGTCGGAACGAACCCTTGGTCAGTGACCGCAGGAGACTTCAATGGCGACGGCAACCGCGATCTCGCGACGGCGAACGCTACATCCAACAACGTTTCGGTTCGCCTCGGAACCGGGACCGGCAGCTTCGGCGGAACAGGCAACTTTGCCACCGGCACAGGTCCGGTCTGGATCACCAGCGCTGATCTAAGCGGCGACGGCCGACCCGATCTGGTCACAGCCAATTCCGGGTCGAACAACTTTTCGAGATTGCTCGGCACAGCGAGCGGAGCCTTCGGAGCGGCTGTCAGCTCTGCCGTCGGAACCAATCCGCGATCGGTCGTGGCGACCGATTTCAACAATGACGGCAATCGCGACGTCGCCGCCGCTAACGCCAATACGAACGACGTCTCGGTTCGGCTCGGCAATGGGGCGGGTGGCTTCGGGGCTGGTGCCAACTTCACGGTGGGAACCAACCCGCGCTCAGTGGCTGCTGCCGACTTCAACAACGACGGGGCGCAGGATCTGGTCACCGCAAACCAGACCGCGAATACGCTGTCGGTGAGGCTGGGCAACGGAGCCGGCGGCTTTGGCGCAGCAGCGAGCTACGCGGTGGGTACCGGTCCCGGGTCGGTCACGACCGGAGACTTCGACGGCGACGGAATCCAGGACCTGGCGGCGGGAAACGAAAGCTCGAACAACGTCTCGGTGTTGCTCGGCACAGGCACCGGTGCCTTCGGGTCCGCCACGAACTTCGCGGTGGGCTCCGGCCCGTTCTCGATCTCCTCTGCTGACTTCAACGGGGACGGCGTCCGGGATCTTGCGACTGCCAACTCAAACTCGGACGACGTCTCGATTCTGATCAACTCGCCTTCCGCCGGCCCCAGTCCTGCAAGCCTTCTGTTTCCAACCACTGCGCAGGAGACGATCAGCCCAGCCCAGGACGTGGTTATCGCCAACAGCGGTTCGGCGCCTCTTTTCGTAAACGGATTCGCCTTCTCCGGCGCCGATCCCGGCGATTTCGAAGTGGGAGCGAGTTCCTGCCAGCAACGAGTCGATCCCGGGGCAAGCTGCATGGTGAGAGTCAGATTCACTCCGACGACCCAGGGAATTCGAACGGCAGACCTGGAGATCCGCTCCAACACCGCGACGGTCGCCGTTTCCCTGTCGGGGACAGGTGGGGACCTTCCCCAGGGCCCCACCGGAAATACCGGCGCGACTGGGTCCACTGGAGCAACGGGATCCACGGGAGACACCGGCGCAACAGGATCCACGGGCGATACGGGGACAACAGGCGATACGGGAAGCACCGGAGATACCGGGGCTACGGGTGCCACAGGTCCGGTTGGACCCACTGGTGACACCGGAAGCAGCGGGCCAACCGGGCCGTCGGGACCAAGCGGGAGCACGGGCAGTACGGGCCCGACCGGCACGACGGGTCCTCGAGCGACCACACCTCAGATCTCGAAGTTGGCGTCAGGCCGTCCGGTGAATATCGGAAGTGGACGTCGCTTCGAGGCGGCAACGGTCACCTGCCCGGTCTCTGATTCCGGAGATGCCTGCCGCATCAGCTCTGCAGTGGCGACGTTCAGGCGGAGGCGCGGCGGCAGCATCGGAGGTCCGCCGGTCAGACTGCGGTCTCAGACGGCTTTTCAGACGAGGGTCCCTTCCGGAGGCTCCGCGACCGTAGTGGTGAGAGTCCCCAAGACGGCGTTGCGCCTTCTCAAGAGGAACCAAAGGTCCGGCGTTTCCGTTCTAGGCGTCAAGGTGGTGTCAGGAGATGGGGGCCGCCTGAATCGCCAATCGATCCGGCACGCACTCTCGAGATAGGGAGGGAAACGAAACGCCGGCGCGATTGCCGAGCAGGTAGATCTCAAGAGTTCAGATCGACGACCGTGGGCCGGACGCCTCACCACGGATGCGGTTGGTCTTTTCACTCGAGGCGGGAACCGGACGGGCCGTTGTAAAGTCGCCGAGAACCGAGCCCACAATCGCCGACTGCGAGTTACCCGGGGCGGCCCTGCTTGTAAACCTGGAGACAACAGATGTCGTGGGTGATTGCGGCAGCCAAGATCGGGTACATCCCAGACCGACCCCCGGACGTCAAGGAGCCAGAATGAACATCGGAATCATCGGAGCCGGAAACATCGGCGGCACGCTTGCCAGAAGACTTGTAGACGAGGGCCACTCTGTCGCGATCGCGAACTCGAGAGGACCGGAGACCCTGGCCGACCTCGAGGAGCAGTCCGGGGCCGAGGCCGTAGGCGTCGAAGAGGCGGCCCGTGAACGGGACCTCGTCGTAGTCACGATTCCGGCGAAGAACGTTCCCGAGCTTCCCGACAATCTCTTTGAAGGCGTGGTCGAATCAACGGTGATCGTCGATACCTGCAACTACTATCCCAACGAGCGAGATGGACGGATCGAGGCGATCGAGCAGGGAATGACTGAGAGCAGGTGGGTCTCGGATCAGATCAGCCGACCGGTCGTCAAAGCCTTCAACAACATTCAGGCAGGGCACCTCCTCGAGTACGGCAAGCCGGCCGGGACGGCTGGTCGGATCGCCCTGCCGGTTGCCGGCGACGAAGCCGGGGCGAAGTCGAGCGTCATGAGCCTGGTCGACCAGCTCGGCTTCGATCCGGTCGACAATGGCGGAATCGACGATTCCTGGCGCCAGCAACCGGGCACGCCGGCCTACGGGACCGATCTCGATGTCACCGGTCTCAAGGGCGCCCTCGCCGACGCGAATCGCCAGAGGCCGGCCGAATTCACAGGCTGAAGTTCGAGGCCACCCGCAGGCCGAATCCCAAACAGATCGTCAGGCCCTGACCAAATTGTCCGAATCCGACCTCACGACGCTAATACGCCGGATGAGCCCGACCCTCGAGGAAGGGCGCTTCGTTTTCGTCACTCTCGATGAAGGTGCGGCGGGAGACCCGGGAGTCCGCGCCACGGTGCTCGAACCCGAAGGTCTGAGCGCGGTGATCTGCCAGGAAGCGGCCGACCGGCTCGGCCTGGAGTACGACTTCGTCGCCGCCTGGATAACCCTGCGCATCGAATCGTCGCTGTCGGCAATCGGTCTGACCGCCGCCGTCAGCAACTGCCTCACGGCCGCTGGCATCAGCTGCAATATGATCGCCGGCCTTCACCACGACCATCTGCTGGTCCCGGTCGAAAGCGCCGCCGAAGCGATCGACGCCCTCGAAGCGCTTTCGGCTTCCGCCGCGGACTGACCCGAATCCGATGTGTGCGTCACGTCACTCACGGTAGGGATTGAGTTTGGCGGTCTTTCGGTTCCCGGGCGCCCCTACGGCGTCGAGCGCTTCCTGACCCTGAAGTCGCTGCAGCTACAACTGGCATTCAGTCGGCGGCACGGGCGGTGGCAGCCGGATCCGAAGGAACATTGGGCAGGCCGCCGTAGCGCGGATTCTCCATCGCTTTGGCGAAGGCACGCATTGCACCTTCTGATGTCTGGATCCTCCAGTCGGTTTCTTTCGAAGCGTTGAACCAGACGAGTGACTCGATTTCCGGATGCTTTTCAATCGTCCTGAACATCGATTCGACCCATTTCTCCTTGGTGCCGGCCCCCACAGCGGTCGAAACCTCCGATATCTGAACCGGCTTGCCCGGAGCGGTCTCCTTGACCTGGGGCAGGGTACGGCCGAAGATTCGATCGAAAGAACGCCAGCCGTTCCAGGGAAGCGCGGAGCCTCCGTTGAAGCCGGAGAGCCCGACCACATCGACGTAGTCGTAGCCCGGGTAATAGTCCTCGGTGATGATCGAGGCCAGCGGCGACCAGACCCATTCGGCGTTGGTCGCACCGGCTTCTTCGAAGATGTCGTGGATGTGGCGCCAGGCGGCAACGTAGTCCTCGGCGCTGTTCTCGTCAGGCTGGGCCCACGGATATCCGGTTCCCGGCGTGTTCATCTCCTGCGCGAAGCGGATCATGACCGGATCTCCGAAGTCCCTGACCGTCTCGGCGTTCCTGCGGATGTATTCATCGTGCTCACCATCGGCGATGCCACGAAGGCTGTAATCGGGCTGGGGCAGGTTGCGACCCAGCTCGTGATCCCAGGGCTCCCAGGTAATCTCCGGCACGCTGTCCCGAGCGGCGACCGCTTCGAGTTGTTGGCGGTCGATCTCGCCGTGTGCCCAGTCCGAGAACCACATGGTCACGCCGGCATGAGCCTGGATGGAGCGTTCGAAGTCGTTGACCTGATTCAGCTGCACCGGTTTGAACGGTGTGTTGACGTTGCGGGCCCCGGCGTTGGTCGTGGCACCGATCGCCACCGTGGCCTGCGGGTCAGACCTGAACGGGAGCGGACTCGGTTTGGGGCTCTTGGCGGCGAGCGTGCCGCCGAAGGTGACCGTGCTGAGGGCCGTAGCCCCGTTCACTGCGACCGCTCCTACGGATACGAGACCGACCGCTGCGACCGCTGCGGCGCGCGGCGCCGCCGTGCGCAGGAGTGACTTCAGGTTGGGAAGCGCCCTGGATTGCTCGCGCAGGTGGAGTGCCAGCACAGCCGTGCTGACGAACAGGTAGAGCAGGGTATTGACGAGTGCCAGGAAGTAGTAGCCCTGGGCAGCGCCAGGGTCGTTGACGAGGATCACGCAAAGTCCCGAAACCAGAGAGATTCCGAGATAGGGCAGGATCACCCTGAGCGGCAAGGGGCGCTGGTCTACCGGCCCTTTCGGCGTGACTTTGAACCCGAACTGGTGGCCGGTCACCTTGCCGACCACAGCCTGGACGCAGCCGAGCAGTGCCCAGGGCCAGCGCACGAGCTGGAAGAGTACGACTTCCCAACTGATGATCCTGGCGTTCCGCGGGCGCAGTGCGCCCAGATGACGCAGCCAGTAGGCGGCGCTGATCAGAAGCACCAGCGGCAACATCAGGTGTATGTAGAACTGTCCCAGCTCAACTTTGACCAGAGGGGTTCCGGTCAGCAGTGCGATTACGGGGATGCCGAAGGAAGCCAGCATTACGGCGGCATAAAGGGGGTACCAGGCGAGGCAGGAGCCGAGCCTCATGCGGGCTCGCCAGGAAGCCGTGCGCAGTGCCTTCGGACCGAAAGAAAGGCTGAGGACCATCATGCTGCGGGACCATTGGAAATCCTGGGTTACGCAGTCGGCGACGGTTTCCGGCCCTTCGCCGTGGGCTTCGGCGTCGATCGCAAAAGCTCCCTGCCAGCCGTGGGAGGCCATCAGCAGGGTGGTGCTGAAATCTTCGGCCAGTTCCGGCCCGAGACCGCCGACTTCTTTGAGGGCTGCCGTGCGGACCGCGTAGTGCGATCCGATGCAGCTCGGAGCCCAGCCGTCGTTGCAGCCGGCCTGGATGGAACCATGGAGCATCGCTTCGCTGTAGAGGCGGCCGCGAGCCGACCAGGAACGTTCGGCGTTGCTGTCACAGATGCTGGGTGCCGCCACGTAGCCCACCTTCGGATTCTCGAAAGGCAGAACCATCTGCTCGAGGTAGTCGGCGGCCGGAACATGATCGGCGTCGAGCTGGGCGACCAAGTCGTAGTTTTCGTAGCCGACCGTGTCGTAGAAGTATGCGAGGTTGCCTTCTTTGCATTTGGTGCGGCGCGGCCACGTTTCGCGGTGGTATTCCGCGATGCCCCGACGGGTGGTCAGTCCGACGTCATTGGCTTCGCACCAGGTCTCCGTATGTGTGTCCGGATCTTCATCGGCGAGCCATACGTCGTAGTCGCCGTCGAAATCCTGGTCCAGCATTGCTTCGAGGGTGGTCCTGACAAGCGGCCATCCTTCCGACGGGGCCTTGGTAACCACTATCGCTGTACGCAGCCTCGAGCCGGCGGCTCGCGTGCTCCGGCTGGGGCGACGCATGCGCCTCGCAAAGAAGAGGACCCAGAGCGGCAGCAGAATGGCATCGAAGCCGAGAACGGCGCTGTTCAGAATCAGGCCTGCCAGGTTGCCGGTCTCAACCGCGGCAAACCACCAGATGACGCTGACCGTGATCGACACCAGCCAGAGAGCAGTTATTGCGCCGAAGATCAGCCGGTTTCGCTTGCCTGCCAAAGGCGCAAAGTAGCTCTGTGAGCCGACTTCTGTCCGCTTGCTTCCCCCAGGTGAATTCATGAGGCAATTGTGGCAGTAGACCTGAAAATTATTCTAGGTATAGCTGAAAAGATTTCTAGGCATAGCTTAAGCACTGGATAAAGCTTCCATGGTGCGGTTGAGGGGGTGTTGGTGCGCTGCGGGCCTCGGCGCATTCGATGCGCCCGTCCTGGTCGGTTGTGGATTCGGCTAAGCCGGATCCGCTAGATTCCTCGGACCAGGGAACAGGAGGTTGCAGTACAGATACCTCGAAGAGTGAGAGATGGATCACTCGTCGGCAGGTGGTGATCTGCCGGCAGAGATGCTTACGAGCCGATGCCTGCCTTACAACCAGCCAGAAAGCGTGACTCACGGGAAGGTCGGGGTTCCGGCCAGTGGCTCATGCTGGCAGCGCTTCTGACCATTGTGCCGGGACTGCTGCTGTTGGCCGGAGGGCTTTCGGGTCCGGGGTTGGGCGCCGCCGGTCAGGCGAAGCGACCAGCGAAACACGGTCTCCAGTTCGGCATCTACCCGGGTGGTGGAGTCGGCACGGTCCACGAGGCGAAGAAGGCCCTGAAAGAGAATTCGGCTCTGCAGCTTGCCAGCCTGCTGAAGCTAAGTTCGGGAGCACCGTTTGTCGTGCATCTGTACCAGGCCTACCGGGGTGGTGGTGCGGCGGAGGCCGAAGACCCCTGGCTTGACGACCGAATCGAGAATTACACAGATGCCGGTCTGCTGGTCGAACTGGTTGCCCGCTTCCGGCCTGTATCCGAAACTTCTTCGGGATCTGTCTCCGGATACTCCGACTACCTGCAAGCCCTGGTCAACCGATACGGGGACAACACGGGGTTCGTCAGCCTTCAGGTGACCAACGAACCCAATCTGAAAGGCGCCCCGGATGCTGCCGACGGCTACTCGAAATCAGTCGTTCCAGCGCTGATTGCAGGCATACTCGCCGCTGACCGCGAAATCGCGCGGACGGGCGCGGAACAGATAAAGCTCGGTTTCAACTGGGCCTACGAGTCCTCGGGGAAGAGCAGGCGCAAATTCTGGGACTCGATCGGCGTACCAGCCGATGATCAATTCGCCAAAGCGGTCGACTGGGTTGGGCTGAACACCTACCCGGGAACCTGGTCGCCTTTGACCGGTCGCAAAGGCAGCCGCTCGAAACGAGCTGCACGCACGCTCAAGGTCCACCTGAAGATCCTTCGCGAAAGGCTCATGCCGAGGGCCGGTCTCGGCCGCTCGATCCCGATCCAGCTGACTGAGAACGGCTGGCCGACCGGGCCGGGGCGCAAGGCTGCGTCACAGGCGAACATCCTGAGGTCGATGGTGAAAGAGACCGCCAGGCTGCAGCAGAGGTTCAACATCAGCGGCTACCGGTGGTTCGCCCTACGGGACGGCAATTCTTCGGATTCGAACTTCGAGAACCACTACGGCCTGGTGAACGACCGTTACCAGAAGAAGCCGGCGTTCTCCGTGTACCGGAATCTGATCTCCCGATTCAGCGACTGAAGGTCCCTACACGCTTTACGCGGCCGACTTCTTCAGTGTGACCGGGGAGATGGCGCGTCTGAGCGATGCCGCGCTCGATCGGGCGTCACTGGTCACATTCGATGCCGCAGACCGGCCCCGGTTCGTGGAGCACCTTCATTCGCTGCTGAGCGAAGGGGCGAGGGCCCTGCTGATCACCTTCGACCTCGACCAGACCGGGATGGACGGGCCGCCGTTCGCTGTGTCCGTGGACGAAGTCGAGCGGCTTGACGGCGTTGAGTGAATCGGTGTTCGTTCTCACCCGGAAACAGCGTCAAAGGCGGGGTCGTCGCCTCTGACGTATAGCCTTTCGTAAGTTGAGTCCTCCTGAGGGAGGGCTCGGGAAGAGGGGGTCGGATCCGAGTTCCAGCATTCAACGTACCGTCGGCGACCGCACCGGTCGGGCAGTTCGCCGGTGAAGCGGCCGGACGAGTCGGCCGATTGGCCCTGGCACCCGCGCAGATGCTCGGGGAGTGGTCATCGACCGTCCAGGAGCAGCACTGGCCCACGCCGCCCAGCGGTGGCGGCGCCTCGGCGATACTGATTCCCGGCTTCCTCGCCGGCGACCCCAGTCTGACCAGGATGGCGAAATGGCTGAAGGCAGGCGACTTCTCGCTGATTCGAAGCGGAATCCGCTGGAACGTCGACTGCCTCGAAGATACGGTCAGCTCGGTCGAGGCAAGACTCGAAGCGGCGGTCGAAAAGGAAGGACGCCGGGCGCTGGTGATCGGCCAGAGCAGGGGAGGGGTGGTCGGAAGAGTTCTGGCTGTGCGGCGACCCGATCTTGTAGAGACTCTGGTCACGCTGGGCTCTCCGCTTCGTAGCCAGACCGCGGTGCACCCTCGAGTCTGGCTCTCGATCGGCATGGTCGGCGGCCTCGGATCCCTCGGTGTGCCCGGCCTGCTCAGTCACACCTGCTCGAACGGCGACTGCTGCCGAGAGTCCAGGGAGCAGATCGGCGCAGAGTTCCCCGAGGACGTTCGCTTTATTTCGTTCTACTCCCGGGGAGACAACATCGTCAGGTACGAGTCCTGTCTCGACCCGGCGGCCGAGCAGGTCGAGATCGCAAGCAGCCACCTCGGCATGGGCGTTGACGCAGCCGTCTGGCGGATACTTTCGCGCAAATTGAGCCGGAGCTGAGATGCCGGCGGAGCTGAAGCAGCTCTCGGCTCTCGATACGCAGTTTCTGGCGATAGAGAACGACCGCAACTACGGTCACACCGGGGGTCTGGCCGTCCTCGATCCTTCGACAGCGCCGGGTGGCGAGCTGACTCTGGACATGCTCAAGGACTTCATCGCCTCGCGCCTCCATCTGATCCCGCCGTTCACCTCGAGACTGGCTCAGGTGCCGTTCAATCTGGACTGGCCGTACTGGGTGAAGGACGAGCACTTCGACATCGGCTACCACGTCCGGGAGATCGCGCTTCCGCCTCCAGGTGACCTCAACCAGCTGACCGAACAGGTGGGCCGGATCTATTCCCGGCAGCTCGACCGCGCCAGGCCGCTCTGGGAGCTCTACCTGATCCAGGGGCTCGATGGGGGGCGAGCGGCGCTGCTCAGCAAGACCCATCATGCGGCAGTCGACGGCATGTCCGGCAGTGAAATCATGAGCGCGATCTACGACCTCTCGCCGGAACCTCGCGAGGTCGAACCTCCGGAACCTGCAGACGATGAGCAGGCCGGTGTTCCGCGGGGTCTGGATCTGCTGACGCATGGGCTGACCTCGCTGCCGCGTTACCCGGTGAACCTGGCCACCAGGCTGGGCCGGATCCTGCCTCATGCCGATGTGCTGCCGTCAGTAGCGGGAGTGCCCGGGTCGGAGAGGATCAGCCGCTCGTTGTCGAAGGCCCGCAACTTCGTCGGCCGCAACTCGGACGGCCAGGTGATCGAAAGGCCGCCGGTCAAAGCTCCCCGGGGGCCGTACGGGGCGGCTGTCTCCCCTCATCGGATTTTCGGTTTCGGCTCGATGCCGCTGGCTGATATCAAGGCGGTCAAGAACGCCTTCGCGGTCAAGGTCAACGACGTCGTCGTGGCCCTGGTCGCAGGAGCGGTCAGGGCGGACCTGATCAGACGCGGCGAGCTTCCGGAGGAACCACTGGTGGTTTTCGTACCGATCTCGGTCCGCACCGAGGAGGAGCGCGGCACCTTCGGCAACAAGGTCTCGGCGATGATGGTCGCCCTGCCGACTCACCTCGACGACCCCCTGGAGCGGCTCATCTTCAGCCACGAGACGCTCAGCATCGGCAAGGAGAATCACGACGCCCTGCCGGTCGAAGCGATGCGCGACATCTCGACGCTGGTGCCGCCGGCACTTCATACGCGCGCCGCCCGCGTTGCAACACGGCTCTCGGGGCGCTTTACCAGGCCACCGTGGAACGTGATCGTCTCCAACGTCCCCGGCCCGCCGGTCGATCTCTACTGCTGTGGCGCCAGGCTGGAAGCGATGTACCCGCTGTCGATCATCTCCGACGGCATGGGCCTCAACGTAACGGTCATGAGCTACCGCGACTCGGTCGAAATCGGCATCACCGCCGACCGTGAGCAGACCCCCGAGGTCCAGGAGATTGTCGACTTCATGCACGACGAACTGGCGCTGCTGCTGAAGCGCATGCCTGGATCTGTGACCTGAGCAGACAGGCTCAGAAGGCGTCTTCGCTCAGCTCCATCACGTCGTTCTCGATGTTCTCGATTGCGGCTCGGGTCGCCTTGAGGTTGGGCAGCATGTTCCTGGCGAAGAACTTTCCCGCGACGACTTTGCCTTCGTAGAAGGGCCGGTCGATGTCGGAGGGACCCTCTTCGAGGGCGGCTGCCGCGACTTCGGCGTGGCGGATCAGCAGCCAGCCGATCATCAGATCTCCGAAGGCCTTCAGGAACTGGACCGAGCCCAGGCCCACCTTGTAGATGTTCTGCGGATCCTCCTGTGAGCTCATCATGTAGCCGGTCAGTGCGGCGCTCATCGCTTTGGTGTCTTCCAGGGCCTCTGCAAGGTAGACCCGCTCCTTGTCGAGATCGCCTCCTTCGCCGTCGATCTGAACCTGCATCCTCTCGAACAGGTGGTTCATTGACTGGGATTCGTCCCGGATGATCTTGCGGAAGAAGAAGTCCTGGGCCTGGATCGCTGTTGTGCCCTCGTAGAGGCTGTCGATCTTGGCGTCGCGGATGTACTGCTCTACGGGATAGTCCTGAAGGAAGCCGGAGCCGCCGTAGGTCTGAAGCGACTCGGTCAGGATCTCGTAGGAACGCTCCGAGCCGACGCCCTTGACGAGGGGGAGGAGGAAGTCGTTGATCCTCATCGCAAGCTGGGGGTCGACCCCTTCGACCACTTCGGCCGCAGTCTTGTCCTGGTGGACGGCGGTGAACAGGTAGAGCGCCCGTAGCCCTTCTGCGTAGGCCTTCTGGGTCATCAGCGAACGACGCACATCGGGGTGGTGGATAACCGACACCCGCGGCGCGGTCTTGTCCATGATCTGGGTCAGGTCGGCTCCCTGGACGCGCTCCTTCGCGTAGGCGAGCGCGTTCAGGTATCCCTTCGAAAGCGTCGCGATGGCCTTGGTGCCGACCATCATGCGGGCGAACTCGATCACGTCGAACATCTGGCGGATGCCCTGGTGGACGTCCCCGACCAGCCAGCCTTTGGCCGGCACGCCGTGGGCGCCGAAGGTCAGGTCGCAGGTGGCCGACGCCTTCAGGCCCATCTTGTGCTCGAGGTTGGTCACGAAGGCGCCGTTCCGCTCACCGGGCTCTCCGGTCTCGGGGTCGAAAAGGAACTTCGGAACGATGAACAGGCTGAGTCCCTTGGTGCCGGGGCCGGCGCCTTCCGGCCGCGCGAGCGTGTAGTGGAGGATGTTCTCGAAGAGGTCATCCGAGTCACCCGAGGTGATGAAGCGCTTGTCTCCTTCGATGTGCCACGAGCCGTCTGGCTGTTCGATCGCCTTGGTGCGCCCGGCACCGACGTCGGAGCCTGCATCCGGCTCGGTCAGCACCATCGTTGCGCCCCAGTCGCGCTCGACCGACAGCGCCGCCCAGTGCCTCTGCTCTTCGTTGCCGTTTTCGTAGAGAAGCTGCGCGAAAGGAGGTCCGGCGAGGTAGAAGAAGCCGGCCGGCATCGCACCGACCATGAACTCACCGATCGCCCAGGAGACAGTAGAAGGCGCAGGGATGCCACCGATCTCTTCTCCGAGACCGAGCTTGAGCCAGTCCGCATCGGTCCACGCATTGACCGAATCCTT
Organism: Solirubrobacterales bacterium; assembly: GCA_038247145.1. Taxonomy (GTDB): domain Bacteria; phylum Actinomycetota; class Thermoleophilia; order Solirubrobacterales; family 70-9; genus 67-14. The sequence continues at coordinate 12,979 of JBBRVF010000007.1, forward strand.
GAGAGCCTTGGGCAGGGTGACGACGAAGGTCTCCGGATCGTAGGAAGGCGGAGTACGGTCGGTCTCGGCGAAAGATTCAGCTACCGGCCCTTCGGCCAGCCGGGACGCCTCGTCCAGCATGATGCGCACGGTCTCCGAGTCGAGATCGCCGAAAGCGCCGGTCTTCAGCACTTCGGCGGTCTTCAGTACCTCGAACAGGTTGAACTCGAGATCTCGCACGTTGCTGATGTGGTGGCCCAAGGCCTATTCCTTCCAATCGAGGTGGCATCGAAGCTCTTGTCAGCACCAGCATTCCACGATTGGGCCACGGACGCGGGGCGAAGGACCGCAGAGCGAGTCAGGATCTGGCTGAGGTCTCAATTCCGAGAGCGACGGTTGCCGCGAGGACGACCTCAGGGTCGTTCAGCCGATCGCCATACAACTCCCGAAGCTGGCCCATCCGGTGACGTCTCGATCTGGGAGATCGCGATCAAGCGTTCCCTCGGCAGACTCGACGTACCCGGCAATCTTCCGTCGGTCACAGAAGGGTCTGGATTCGGACAGCAAGCGATAACCAGAGGACACGTCTGGGCCGTTCGGGGGCTGGAGGCAATACACGCTGACCCCTTCGATCGACTGCTGGTCGCTCAAGCACTCAACGAGAAGATGGCACTGGCCACTAGAGACCGTGAGCTTGGGGGCTACGGCATTTCGATCAGATGGTGATCGCTCGCCTGGACCGTTCGACCGAGACTTCGCTTCAACGTGTAGAAGACCCCCGCTCATTCTCCCGCGCCCGGAGATCCTTTGGCCAACCGGCTTGCGATTCACTGGTCACGCTGATACTTTTGGAATCAGGCGTGTCCCACGCCCAACCCTCGAATCCCGGCGCTCACGCCGCCGGCTCAAGCGGGGGCAAAGGGGGCTACAGCCCTCGGGTCGCCGGAGAAGTTGCCCTTCCCCGCGGGGCGCCGAGAGCGTGAGTCGCGGTGCTTCGCCTGTGAAAAGGAGCAACCGATGTCTGACCTCAATCTACTCGCTGTGGCTATCGCCACGGTGGCCGCCCTCATTTTGAGCGCAACCCGGTACGCCGTACTCACCCCTGATGACGCCGAAGTAACCGGCGGTACTTGCGACACCAGAGCTGCCCCGCTCCGGCTGCCGCTCGCCGAGGTTTTGCGAAGCGCTGTCGTCACTCTCGTGGTTGCCGGGCTCGCGGCCGAGATCGCCATTGGTGGGATGACCGGTGGCATGCTTCTCGGCTTGGTCGGTGCCATCATCGGCGGCTTGAGGTAGAAGGCGAATATGACCGAGCAGCGATCATTCAAACGCATCATCCGCGCCCGCATGGAGAAGACGGGCGAGAGCTATACGGCGGCCCGGGCACGAATGCTTGCCGGCCCGGCCGAAGGAACTCCAGAGTCGGTCGGTGCGCCGGTGATGCCGGTGGCCGACTCGAGACTTCGCGAGAAAACCGGCCACGGATGGGAGGAGTGGCTCCAGCTTCTCGATGACTGGAACGCAGCTGAACAGGGTCACACCGAGACCGCCCGCCACCTGCGGGACGAACACGGGGTCGACGGATGGTGGTCGCAGGCGATAACCGTCGGCTACGAACGCGCCCGCGGACTGAGAGCAGTAGGGCAGCGTGACGACGGGTTCATGGTGACCGCTCAGCGGACCGTCGCTGTTGCTGTTGAACGGCTGTTCGACGCTTTCATGGACGAGTCTCTACGAGATCGCTGGTTGGAAGAGGATCAGCTGGGGGTGCGCACAGCGACGCGGGCCAGATCGGCCCGCTTCGA
>JBBRVF010000008.1:0-12476 GCA_038247145.1 Solirubrobacterales bacterium
CGGTGACGGGCCGTTCACGCTGGACATCCACGCCGAGAATCTGCCCGCGAACGACGATTTCGCGGATGCCCGTCTGATCAAGCCCCGGCTGCCGGCGAGGATTCGCGGAACCACGATCGACGCGACGGTTGAGCAGAGTGAGCCCTCCCCCGATCCCTACTTCGGAGGCCAGTCGCCGTCGGTCTGGTACCGGTGGACCGCCCCCACCAACGACGCGACGATCTTCTCGGCTTGTTCCTCAGGTGAGCCGGTCGTGCTCGGGGTGTTCGCCGGTTCAGTATTTGACGAACTGCGGCATATCGACAGCGACGCCGAGGGCTGCCCCGACGGCAGCGAAGGGGGCCGACTCGCAATCGCACCGGTTGCCGGGCAGCAGTATTCGATCGTGGTCGCCTCTTCGGAGCGTGACTTCGACGGTGACTTCACGTTGTCAGCTATCGGTCCGAAGGCCAGGAGCAAGTTCAACCTGAACAAGGCGCTCAGGAAGTGCGGCAAGATCGGCAAGAAGAAAAAGCGGGTCAAGTGCATCAGGAGCGCGAGGAAGAAGGCCGCTCTGATCAAGTGCGGCGAGAAAGCCTCGAAGTCCGAGCGAACGAAGTGCCGGAAGAAGGCCCGCCGCAGGTTCCGGTAACTACCCGTCGTGGTCACTCTCGGACACCGGCGGGACGTCTACGAACGGTAGTCGTTTACCGGTTGGACTTGTGGTGAGCCGCCCGCCTCCCCGGATCTGCAGGCAGGCACCCGGACAGTCACCCGAATCAGGGCCCAGGGGTTCCGTGGCTCAGATGATTTTAGCTCTGCGAAACCGAAGGTCACTGGCTCGAATCCAGTCGGGCGCGTTCACCATGGGGGTGGATCTCGCCAAGCGCCGCGGAGATCCACAGGGTCGCCGGAACTGAGGCACCCGGCCCAAGCCCGCGCCACGCTCCCCAATGTCGATCAGGGCTGACGCTCCAGCCAAGCCGCTGATCTGCGGCCTCTCACCTCAGCCCGATGTCTTGCTTTCCCGAATCAAAAATTTCACACGGTTTTCACAAATCGGAGTATCGTGGGCGGAGGAGCGTAGGAAAACCACGAGCAGGAGGCGGGAAAATGGACTTTCCAGGTGTGAAGCGGACGGCTGTTGCCGCTCCAGGTGTGAAGCGGACGGCTGTTGCCGCGTTTATCGTTGCCGCAGCACTAATGCTCTTTGGTTCGGGTTCCGTCGCATCCGCGGAGGCGGACGGCCCTTCCGGGACCGGTGGAAACAAGGCCGCTACCCGCGACTCCGGAACCCCTCCATGTGTGTGCTCGGGCGTGCGCGGCCCACGCGGCCCGCGCGGCTGGTCCGGTCCGCGGGGGGCCCGGGGTAAAAAGGGCATTGCCGGTGCCCGGGGTCAAAGGGGCAGGACCGGCGTCCAGGGCGCCACGGGCAGTGCCGGAGCAGTCGGCCCGATCGGGCCGATCGGGCTGATTGGGCCGATCGGTCCCACGGGTATCGCCGGGCCGACCGGGGCAACCGGTCCGGCGGGCGGCGCGACCGGCGCGACCGGACCGGCGGGCGACGCTGGTCCGACCGGGGCGACCGGTCCGGCGGGCGACGCTGGTCCGACGGGGGTGACCGGTCCGGCAGGCGACGCTGGTCCGACGGGGGTGACCGGACCGATCGGGCTGGATGGAGCCACCGGCGCGACCGGAGCCACCGGAGCCGCCGGAGTCTCCGCCTCGTCCGACTTCGCCTACATCTACAACCTCGATGCCGCCACGGTGGCGGTCAGCGCGCCGGTCCTGTTCTCGACCAACGGGCCGATCGGTGGCGGCGTCGTTTCTCACGCACCCGGTTTCAGCACGGTCACCGTTAACACGACGGGTGTCTACGAGATCGGTTTCAGCGTTTCCGGAGTCGAACCGAATCAGTTAACCCTTTTCGTCAACGGGTCCCCGGTAGCTGGCAGCACATACGGATCCGGTGCGGGCACGCAGCAGAACGTGGGGGTGACGATGGTTGCGCTGTCGAGCGGTGATTTGGTGCAACTGGTCAACTCGACCTCCGCTGCGGCCGTGACGCTTCAGACGCTCGCCGGGGGGACCGAAGTCAATGTCAACGCCTCCTTGACCTTCAAACGGCTGAGCTAGCCGCCCATTTCGTCAGAGGCCAAGCAGCCTGGGCTGCAGTTTTCGCGTCGGTCGGTGTGAACCGGCTGAGAGATCGTCGCAGCGAGCGTCGGCGGGGATCAGCGACCGGCCACGGGGCTCGGGAATCGCCGCGCGATAAACAGGGCTTGCGCAGTTCTCACAGTTCGATGAAGCCGACGTCGGAGAACCCGAGGCGCTCGTAGACCGGCGGCCCGGCCGCACTTGCCCGCAGGGTGCCGGTTCGCATTGCTCGATCGCGGCTTTCGGTGAGCAGCTGGGCCACGACCGCAGCAGCCAGGCCTTTGCCCTGATGCGCGGGATCGGTTGCGACCCCGGTCACGCAGACGTCGTCGTCGCCCTCGATCGCGATCGCACAGGAAACCGGCTCGGCTCCGATCACCGCCTCTAGAGCGTGGAGCCGGAGATCCGGGTACCGGCCGATCGCGGCCTGCCGGCCCGGCCCTCCGATCCCGTAAGCAAGGTCATTGATCCGGCTGACCTCGCCGAGATCGAGCTCGACCAGATCGGCTTCAGCGGACAGGGGCCACGCAGGCGGCCGAAGATCGGCCAGCTCGAGGCCCATCGAGCGTGGCGACCCGTCGAGGACGTGCCCTCGTCGCTCGAGCAGTGCGGCGCTAGCCCGATCGTCATCGGGGACCCACACGGTCCAGGCCCGGGCGCCGGCGCTCTCGTAGGTCGCGGCGAGCCCGTCGATCGAGTCCCCCAGGGCCGCCTCATCGCCTGCGGCGGCCGAGTTGAAAATGGAGCGATCCGGCGTGAGCGGAGATAGCGCTGCGATCACCCCGGGGAGCCTCAGCACCTCGCCCGGCGCAGAGGAGCCGAAAAGCTCGATCTCGAGCCCGAGTCCTGCGACGCCGCGTTGGTGAAGTTCGCTCCGCATCTGTCGTCAGGGTAATCGAGGACCGGACAGGGCAGGTCCGAACAGCCTGGTTTAATCGAGCGCTGTTCCCCGGCGATCATCGGGGATACCGAAGCCATGCTCGCGCCGTGCTTTGCCCGACTCGGATCAGGCGTCGCTCGCCGGTTCGCCCCCGACCTTCGAGGTAGTCCACTTCCCGGGCCACTTTCCGGGGCAGATCGGACTCTGGCGCGAGAGTGACCGGCTCTGCCTCAGCAGCGACACGGTCTAAATGACCGACTCGATGCGCCCGCTCGGCCACCACCCCGGTATCTACCCGCCACACCCTGTCTTCGGCCAGGACCCGGAGCAGACGCTGGCCAGCATCAGAAAGCTAGCGGCATTCGCGCCGACGCTGGTCGCCCCGGGTCATCTGGAGCCACTGGTGGGAAAGCGGGCGAAATCCGAAGCCGGCTCGAGAACGCAGCCGAGCAGCGCACGGGCTGGTGAATTCCGGCGCTGGTCGGTGGCGAAGGCCCTGGCTTCACCACCTGACGACGCGAACAGACCTCTCCGTACCCTCTTGCCTCAGCGCGCGGGATGTCGGCGGGAGACGTTCTCTTCAGGCCGCCCGGCGGACCTTCGCTCGGAAAAAGCGTCGCCAGCTGCCAACGCCGGTATCGGTCGTTGGTTCCGGCGCGTCGACCAGCAACTCCGCCGCTGAAGGCTGCCGGGGCTGCGGCGTTCGCTCCTGTACCGCCGGCTCGAGGCCCATGGCCCAGCGAAGTTCTTCGTCGAGGGGAGGCTTCGGCCGACCCCTTCTGTTCTGATTGGCGAGGTAGAGCGTTACTGGCAGCACGGTGGCTCCTCCGATTCTGTTGACCGAATCGGCTCGATTGCCGATTCTGTGAGTGACCGGTAAAAACTGTACACCGGTCATGCTGATTAGTCAAGCCGTTACGACGGTCACGGTGCTGTAGGCTCTATATATGGACGTCGAGGTACTCAGAAATCTGGTCGAATACAAGTTTGCGCCCGAACCGCTGCTCGCCGTTCAGGCACTCGCCAACACCTATTCCTTTGAAGATGACGAGGAGCTCCTGATCGACAGTGCCTCGTCCGAGCGGTGGCTTCGCGACGCGGACCTGGTCGACTCCAGGGCCTCGGTTTCCGAATCCGATCAGGTCGAGCTGCTCGAGCTTCGTGAAACGGTCCGGGCCTTGCTCGAGTCGAATCTCTCCGGCCAGGTGACGACCCGGGTCTCGGACAGGCTGGACCGGATCGCGGCAAAACACCGGGTGCGTTTTGCGACCGACGAAGACGGCACTATCTCGCTGGATCTCACACCGGCAGCCACGGTAGGCGACTTGGTCGCCCAGCTGATCGGGATCATCTTTGAAGCTCAGCAGAAGGACCAGTGGCGCCGCCTGAAGATCTGCGCCAGCGACGAGTGCCGCTGGGCCTTTTACGATTCTTCGCGCAATCGCGGCGGCAGCTGGTGCAGGATGGAAGTCTGCGGCAACAAGATCAACAACCGGCGCTACCGCGAGCGTTCTTCCTGAGGCAGGAGTCGGCTCCAGGACCTTCAGCCGGATCAGGCCCGTTGCGATACTTTTCTCCTTGCGCTGGTTGTAGAGGCCGGCAGAAGAAACCGAGGAGAGGGAAAAGCATGAACCAGGGAGTCAGCGTGTTCAGCCGCATCAATCTGCGGGCGGTGACGGTCGCGCTGCTCGCGCTGGCGGTTGCCTTCACCGGAATCATGGCGCTGGCCGCCGGGCCGGCCCAGGCCGGAGGCTAGGTCAAGCAGTCCAACTGCAAGAAGCTCTCGAAGAAGCTGAAGAAGGCCAAAGGCAAGAACCAGAAGCTTCGCCTGAAGTTCAACCTCAAATCCTGCCAGAAGAACAAGAAGGTCTACAACAAAGTCAAGGACTCCAGATTCGTCGGCGTGCGAAGCGATGGCGAGCCGATCGACATCACCCTCTGCGCCAACGGCAAGTCCGCGGACGATGTCGACTCACCCTTCAAGGACGTTTACAGGAAGGGCTGGATAATCGAAGGCGCCAAGTACAAGGACAAGAAGAACTTCGAAGGCGGCTTCGCTGCCAAGCTGGGCGCGAACTCCGCCCGAGCAGGAGCGATCAAGCTCGGCAAGAACGGCTGGGAAGTCGGCATCTCGTCGTTCGACGGCTCGGATCTCTACAACTACGGACCGGCCACGAAGACCAATGCCGAGAAGATCTGCCGCAACCTTTGAGCCCACAGCAGGACCTGACGGCAGCAAGGCGCTGAAGAGTATCTGCAGCCAGATTGCCCAATCCCGGTTCGACTACCGATCCAGCCAGTCGCGGAGCTCCGGTGGCGGACCGGTCAGGCCGTCAAAGCTGCCGTCGGTTTGAATCCGGCGAGCGGCGTCGACGAGGCTGCTTAGTGCCGCCCAGGCGAGGGTACCGCCGACGCTCACCCGGCGTACCCCGGCGTCGACGAAGTCGGCGAGGCAGGAGCCAGGAAAGGCAAGAGCGTTGACCGGTTTCGAAACGGCGTCGGTAATCGCCCGAACCTGTTCCATGTGACGTAGTCGGGGGGCGAAAAGCACGTCGGCCCCCGCCCTTTCGAAGGCCAGCAGCCTCTCGATCGTATCGTCGAGGTCGGGGTTGCCCCTGAAAAAGTTCTCCGCCCTCGCCGTCAGCGTGAAGTCACGGGGCAGTTCCCGCGACGTCTCGACCGCGGCTTCGATGCGTTCGGCTGCCGCGCCCAGTTCGTAGATCCCCGTTTTCGCGCTGTAGTCCTCGATCGAGCCGCCGACGGCTCCGGCGGCGGCCGCGGCTCGGACCGCCTCCGCCACTTGCTCGGGAGAGGCACCAAATCCGTCCTCGAGGTCGACCGAAACCGGAAGCTGAGTGGCCTGGTCCAGGAGGCCGACATGTCTGACGAGTTCATCGAGGGTGACTGCTCCGTCGGAGCGGCCGAGGGAGTAGGCAAAGCCGGAACTCGTCGTGGCGAGCGCCTCGAAGCCCAGGCCCGCAAGCACCTTGGCCGAGCCCGGATCCCAGGGGTTGGGGATAACGAACGTCCCCGCCTCGTGCAGCTCCCTGAAGCGCGCTGCCTTGAGGTCCTGTCGCTTGTCCTCCTTCGGTGTCATCGACTCAGACTCATACTAATCGCGGACCATGCGGGTCGCGCGACAGAATAGGGGCGGTGCCGTCGGGATCGTGCTCGCAGCGGAAATCGGTGAGGCGCCAGAGCGGCTCCCAGCAGCCGTGGTCTTCGAGCATTTCGCGAACCTCGGCAGACGCCGCCTCGGGCAGTTCGCGAAAGCGCTCCTGCAGTTGCCGCAGGCACCACGGCCGGTAGGCGCTGGTCGGGATCCCGCGGTAGGTGACGCCCTGAACCTTCAGGTCGTGCCGCGTCTGTCCGGCGCTGCAGGCGGCTGCGTTCTGCGCCACCGCTTCGAGGTGCGTCTCGCCGATCTCGCGCAGGATCGGTGCCCAGTCCTCCGGGACACCGTCGGCCAACGGCTCATCGCCGTCGCGGCTCATACGGGCATTCCAGGTGCGTGCCGCCCACTCGAAGACTGCCGGTGCGCGTTCCTGCATCAGTCGGGCCGGGGTCGGATACCTCTGCGGACGCGGCTCGCCTGAGGCTGCACACTCCGGGAGCTGGATGCCATTCGGCCGCGCGTCCGAGACTGCGATCATGTGCCGGGTGAACGTCACCGTCGCGGAAAAGCGCTGAGATGGTTCGCTGGTTGAGGGGGATCGCGATCGGAGGCGCAAGCCTGCTTCTTATCGCCGCGTTCGGTCCGATGCAGGGGACGAGTGGTGGGCGAGTCGCGGACACCGCCGGACAGGAATCGCCCACTGCCTCGGGTTCGCTCGGGGAGACCCCGGGGGTTTCGCTCGCAGTCTCGCTCTCGAAGTCACGAGTCAGGCCGAGCGCCACGGCCAGGCTGATGATCCGCGTCGAGAACACGGGCGATTCCCCGATTCGCAACGTTCGGGTGAAGCTGGGATCCAGTAACGGCGGGGTCAATCTTCGGTTCGGATCGTTCGCCTTCGGGTGGGTCGGTCCAACGGCTACCGTCGCCAGGTCGATCACGTTCAAGGTTTCCCGTCGGGCCAGGGGCAGGGCGAGGCTTGCCGCAAGTACATCCGGTCAGCAGGACAGCGTTTCGCTGAAAGTCATCTATCTGGGCCCCTGCGCAGACCCGGTGATTTCCCGCAAGCTCCTCTGCCCTGATCTACGGATCGCCAGTCCATCCGACATGTATGTCGACGCCGACACGAAACCGGGTCGGACGCTGCTTCGCTCGACCAACGACATCCAGAGCCGGGGCACGGGCCCGATGGAGTTGCGTGGAAGACGCGATCGCCCGAGGACGATGGCCGTGATGCAGGCGATCCGTCGGCGAGCCGGCGGCTACGCGCTCTACCCTGTCCAGGCACGCCTCCGCTTCCACAGCGTCGGCGCCGAGTACGGGGGCAGCTACTGGAAGGTCCGTAGTCCGCTGCGATTCGAGCTATGGAAGCTCGACCCGCAGGGCCGAGCCGCACGGCGAGTGAGGGTCGGACCGAAGCAGTTCTACTGCTTCCGGGATCTGGAGCGGACTGAGCCGGGCCCCCGCTCTCCGGCCTCGCCCGTGTACCCGGCCTGCAGCCAGAACCCCAGGCAGCCGGAGGTAACGCTGGGCACGTCGGTGGGGTGGTCCGACATTTACCCCTCGACCTACGACGAGCAGTGGATCGACGTGAGCGGACTGAGGGGGTGCTTCGCCTACCTACTGCGGGTGGACCCGAAGGGCCTGCTCTACGAATCGCGCGAGCGCAACAACGTCTCGCAGAGAAAGGTGAGACTTCCTTTCAGGGGTGAATCGAAGCGTGGCTGCTGAGCCGGCCAGCCGAAAACCGGAACGACCGGCTATGGGTCGCTCCGGGTTTCGGGTGGGGCTCAGTCCAGGTCGAAGCGGTCGAGGTTCATCACCTTGTCCCATGCTGCGACGAAGTCTGCGATGAACTTCTCGCCGGCGTCTTCGCTTGCGTAGACCTCGGCCAGTGCGCGCAGTTCCGAGTTCGAACCGAAGACCAGATCCACCCGGCTGCCGGTCCACCTGGGCTTGCCCTCGGAGTCGTTGGCTTCGAAGGTCTCCGAATCCTCTGAGGCCGACTTCCACGTCGTGCTCTGGTCGAGCAGGTTGGTGAAGAAGTCGTTGCTCAGCGACTCGGGGGAGGAGGTCAACACGCCCAGGTCGGAACCGTCGTGGTTGGCGCCCAGAACCCGCAGGCCGCCGACCAACACGGTCATCTCGGGTGCCGCGAGGGTGAGCAGGTTGGCCCGGTCGATCAGCAGGTACTCGGTGGAGAGCATCTGCTCTCCGGCACGGTAGTTGCGGAAGCCGTCGACGCTCGGCTCGAGCGCACCGAAGGACTCGACATCGGTCTGCTCCTGCGAAGCGTCGACGCGACCCGGGGTGAACGGAACCTCGACTTCATGGCCGCCGCTCCCGGCAGCCCTTTCGACCGCCGCACAGCCGCCGAGTACGATCAGGTCGGCGAGCGAGACCTGCTTGCCGTCGCTGCCGGAGTCGTTGAAGTCCCGCTGGATCTCTTCGAGGGTGCCGAGCGCCTTGGCCAGCTCGTCAGGCTCGTTGACCTGCCAGCTCTTCTGTGGTTCCAGTCGGATTCTTGCCCCGTTGGCACCGCCGCGCTTGTCGCTGCCGCGGAAGGACGATGCCGCCGCCCAGGCGGTCGAGACCAGACGCGAGACCGACAGGCCTGAGGACAGGATCTTTTCCTTGAGTTCAGCGACATCCCCGGCGCCGATCGGCTCGTGGATGGCTTCGGGCAGCGGGTCCTGCCAGAGCAGCTCCTCCTCCGGCACTTCCGGCCCGAGGTAGCGGCTGATCGGGCCCATGTCGCGATGGGTCAGCTTGAACCAGGCCCGGGCGAAAGCGTCCGAGAGCGCTTCTGGATCTTCAGCGAAGCGACGGGAGATCTTCTCGTACTCGGGGTCGAAGCGCAGGGCCAGGTCGGTGGTAAGCATTCTCGGCTCTTCGCGCTTGGAGGGATCGTGGGCGAGCGGCACCATGTCGGCGCCCGCTCCAGCCTTGGGCCGCCACTGGTGGGCCCCCGCAGGGCTTTTCGTCAGTTCCCAGTCATAGGCGAAGAGGATGTGGAAGTACTCGTTGTCCCAGCGGGTCGGATGGTAGGTCCAGGTGACCTCGAGCCCGGAGGTGATCGTCTCGCCGTTGGCACCGCTTCCGTAGGAGTTCTTCCAGCCGAGGCCCTGCTGTTCAAGCGGAGCGGCCTCTGGCTCGGGGCCGACGTACTCATCGGGATCGGCGGCACCGTGGGTCTTGCCGAAGGTGTGGCCGCCGGCGATCAGTGCGACCGTCTCTTCGTCGTTCATCGCCATGCGCAGGAAGGTCTCGCGGATGTCGCGGGCCGACTGCAGCGGGTCCGGTTCCCCGTTCGGTCCCTCGGGGTTGACGTAGATCAGGCCCATCTGCACCGCGGCGAGGGGGTTCTCGAGATCGCGGTCACCGGTGTAGCGCTCGTCGCCGAGCCACTCGGTCTCCCGGCCCCAGTAGACGTCTTCGTCGGGCTCCCAGACATCCTCACGACCTCCGGCAAAGCCGAAGGTCTTCAGCCCCATTGACTCGAGGGCGACGTTTCCGGTGAGCACCATCAGGTCGCCCCAGGAGAGCTTGCGGCCGTACTTGCTCTTGACCGGCCAGAGCAGCCTGCGCGCCTTGTCCAGGTTGGCGTTGTCGGGCCAGCTGTTGAGCGGGGCGAAGCGCTGCTGGCCGGTGCCGGCGCCGCCGCGGCCGTCACTGATCCGGTAGGTGCCGGCAGCGTGCCAGGCCATGCGGATCATCAGCGGTCCATAGTTGCCGTAGTCGGCCGGCCACCAGTCCTGAGAGGTGGTCAGCACCTCTTCGATGTCCTTCTTCACGGCGTCGAGGTCGAGGCTCTCGAACTCGGTGGCGTAGTCGAAGGAGTCGCCCATCGGGTTGGCTTCGACCGGGTTCTTGGCGAGGATCTTCAGGTTGAGGCGGTCCGGCCACCAGCCCCGGTTGCCTCCGCCCTGACTCGGGTAGGGGGCGCGGTCATGCGCGACCGGGCAACTGGCTTCGGTTTCTTCGTTCATCTCGCCGACTACGGCATCGGGGCTGTCAGACACGGGATTCCTTTCGGGGTGGGGGTGAGGTTGTGTGTTCGGAAGTGCTCTGTTTCAGGCAATCCGGGCATAGGCCGCGGTGGATTACTTCGGATTCATCGATCCGGTAGCCGTGTGAGTCAGGCGGCTCCAGGCAGGGCGCCCTGCCAGCCGCGCAGTCCACATCGGCGATCGCGCCGCAGTTCCGGCAGACCATGTGGTGATGGTTGTCGTCGGTCTGCGATTCGTAGCGGGCAACCGAGCCGGGCGGCTGGATCTGGCGAAGCAGGCCTGCGTCGGAGAGTGCGCGCAGTCCGTCGTAGACGGCCTGATGGGAGACCTCGCCGAGGTCTTCCCGTACCGCCTCGATGATCGAATTCGTGTCCGCATGCGGATGCCCGTGGACGGCGGTCAGAACGGCCACCCGGGGCCGCGTCACGCGAAGGTCCGCGTCGCGCAGCATGCTCTCGAATTCCTGGGTCGCTGACACATCCCGAACGATACCCGTTTTCCTGAATGAGTCCAGTTTGTCGAACCGGTCGCGGAGCCCCGTTCGGTGATGGCGTAGTGTCTGAGGAGCTTTGAATTGGGTAGTAGGCAGGGAAACTGTTCTGAATTGCTCTCGAGGGGGTAGCCGATGCGCCGTCTGATTTCATTTTTCGCTTTGCTGTTTTTCGGACTTGCGGCTCTGGCGCCGAGCGCCTCGGCCAAGGAGTATGCGGCGACGGCGCTGAACATCATTCCCTCGAGCCAGTACGGCGGGCTGGTGCCGCCGCCCGGTGCCAAGGATCAGGCGCTGATGTACGACGCGCTCACCCCGCTGTTCAACAACGTCAGCTACCAGGAGATACAGCAGAACTTCAAGTCGGAGAAATTCGGGGTCGGTCCGGACGGCCCGGGCACCAACGACCCGGTCCCGAGGTCCGGTGTGACGATCACGCGTGACAAGTTCAACGTGCCGCATGTCAAGGCAAAGACCTATGACGATGGAATCTGGGCAGCCGGATGGATCGCCGCAAAGGATCGTGGCTACCTGATCCAGTCGGTCCGCTACAACGCCCGGATCGCGGCGATCGATGTACCGAACATCTCGGCGCAGAGCGTCATCTTCTCCGCCGGAAACTTCGTCCCCAGCGCTCAGACCGAGGCCGTCGTGGCCCAGCAGACCCAGATTCTGGAGAGCAAGGGCAACCAGGGCCAGGCAGCGCTCAACGACATCGACACCTTCATCTCAGGGATCAACGACTACCTCGATGCCAACCCGACCGGGGCCAAACCGTGGACTCGCAACGACATCTATGCGCTCAACGCCTTCAAGGGCCAGTTCCTCGGCGAGGGCGGCGGAGATGAAGCCCGGCGGTCCGAGTTTCTTTCCGGGCTGAAGGACAGGCTCGGAGGCCAGGACGGCTGGAAGGTCTTCGACGACCTTCGCCAGTTCAAGAACAACGGCAGCCCGGTTTCGGTGAACGGCAACTTCCCTTACATGTCGATGCCGCAGAACGGCCGCGCCGGAAGCGTCATCCTCGACCACGACAGCTACGACCGGGTCGATCCGACCGACGGCATGGTTGCGTCCGCGCTGACCGCGCCGCAGCCCCCTGCCAACGCGTCGAACACCCTGATGATCAGCAAGAAGAAGTCGGCGACCAACAAGCCTTTGATGGTCGGCGGACCACAGATCGGCTACATCTATCCCGGCTTCATCTATGAGATCGACATGGACGCGCCCGGCCTGAAGTGGCGCGGCGGAACCACGGTCCCGTTCCCCGGATACATGCTGATCGGCCGCGGCGAAGACTTCGCCACGACGCTGACTTCGGCCTCCGCCGACATCATCGACCAGTACGCAGAGACCCTCTGCGAGGGCAGCGACTACAAGTACCTCTACAACGGCGAGTGTCTGAACATGAAGCAGTTCGACGCCGGAGTCCTGAACGGCGATCCGGTCAAGTTCTGGACCACGGTCCACGGGCCGGTAACCGGTTACGGCACGGCCAACGGCGAGCGGGTCGCGATCTCCTCGAAGCGCTCGAGCTACGGCAAGGACGTCCTCGACATCCTGTTCAACCGCCGTCTCTCGAACGGGTCTGTTGACTCTGCGAGGTCGTTCATCCAGGCTGCCAACCAGTCTCCGCAGACCTTCAACTCGTTCTACATCGACAACAAACACATTGCAGAGTTCACCAGCGGCAAGCTTCCGATCCGCCACCCGCAGGTCGATCCCGGCCTGCCGACCAAAGGAACCGGCGAGTATGAGTGGACGGGCTTCCTCACCAGGAAGGACAAGCCGAAGGGGATCAAGTCCGGCGGCAAGATCGTCAACTGGAATAACGGCGTTGCTCACCGCTTC
>JBBRVF010000009.1:0-11948 GCA_038247145.1 Solirubrobacterales bacterium
CTTCGGGGTGATCCCCGACGTCGAAGTCAGGATCAGACCCCTGCCCGAAGCGAGGCGCTATGAGGCCTGGCTCGTCGAAAGCTTCGAGACCGGCAGCGGGATCATCCGCGGTCTGGCGCAGCGCGACCGCCTGCCAACCATCGCCAGGGTTTCCGACCGGGATGAGACAGCCGTGTCGATGGGTATCTCCGGTCCTTCCGGGGCCGCCGGTGACCTTTTCGGGCGCTACCTCAAACTGAGGGGCAGGGTGGAGGGTTGCCTGATGATCGTCGGCCTGGAAGGCAGCTCGACCGAAGTCAGGCGCAGGCGCCCGGATCTGGCCAAGGCCCTGCGTGCCGGGGGTGCGATGTCGCTCGGGCAGTCGGCCGGGTGTGGCTGGTCGAGGGCCCGCTTCCACGGACCTTACCTGCGAGAGGCGCTGCTCGACCGGGGCCTGGTCGTCGACACGCTCGAGACAGCCCACCAGTGGAATCGCCACGGTGAGCTCTACGAGAAGGTCGGCTCGGCGATCCGGGCTGAGCTGGACGAACTGGGCACCTCGGGGGTCGTCATGTGCCACCTCTCGCATGCCTATCGCGATGGCGCCTCGCTCTACTTCACCGTAATCGCCGCCCCCGGTAGGGATGGTCAGGTCGAGTCATGGCACCGGATCAAGAAGGCCGCCAGTGAGGCGATCCGATCGGTCGCGGGCACCCTTTCCCACCATCACGCCACCGGCCGTGACCACGCTGCCTGGCTCGAAGGCGAGGTCGGCCCGCTGGGAGTCGAAACCCTGCGCGCGGTCAAGTCCAGCCTCGACCCTGCCGGCATCATGAATCCGGGCTGTCTGCTCCCGGAAGCCGGCTGAAGGTTCAGCCGGTGTTACAGATCCTGAGGATTTCGTCCTTGGCTTCCTGCGGCATCGAGATCGCGCCCTCAAGCACGGTGTCGCCGACGAATTCGGGCAGGCTGTCGGGGTTGCCATTGCCGCCGCCCTGAACTGCCTCGTTCACGGTTCGGCGCATCTCCCCGTCGTCCACTCTGGAAAGCCTCATCTCGGTGAAGAAGTCGCCGGCTATCAGGCAGAGGATGGCCTGGTTGATGACCACCTGGCCGGTGATCGCGCCCGAGTCGTTCACCTTGGCCTGGTTGACCGGGAACGAGCCACCCGATCCGGACAGCCAGGCCGTGTAGCTTTGCCCGTCGGCAGAGGGCTCGAGACCGTTGAAGCGCAGGTCGGCTGCGAAGTCTGTTCCGCTGAAGCCGAACTGGACCACGCCACGCCCTTCGCCGCCCTGGACCGGCCTCAGTACTGCGGTTGTCGGGGCGGGCTCCTCGGCTGTCGTGCTTCCGCTGTCGTCTCCGGATCCGGTCAGCAGGACAACGGCTAACACCACGGCGATCAGGACCGTCGCCAGTACGAGAATCGCCAGCAGACGACGCTGGGGCATGCTGAGGCCGGAAAGGAAGCCTGGGGAGTTCCCCCGCTCGGCTTTGGCCGGCTTCTTCTGTTTCGCGGTGCGGGAACTCCTGGAGCGGCTGCGGGAACCCGTGGCCAGCGAGCCGGCCGTCGCGTCGAGCTTCGGCAGGTCCGCGCCGGGGACCAGAAGACGGAGCTGGGCCGAGAGATCGCCGGCGGTTTCACGGGCTTCCGGACTGTCCCGAAGCGCCTTCGCTGCCTCGGCTCGGGCTATCGGATCGGCCTGGCCGAGCAGGTAGTCGGTCAGGTTCGCGTGCCGGTCTGGATCGGAGCCATTGATTTCGGTCAGGGCCGCCCTGGCGCGGCGGCTGACCTCGGCCTCGTCGACTCCGAGCAGGTCGGCGATGTCGCCGTAGCTCTTGCCGCGGGCGAGCAGAAGCTGCAGCAGGGAGCGGCTGTCCTCGCTAAGAGCCATGACTGCGAAGCCTATGGGTTTATGATCCCCGGCATATGCCCGACGTGACGCTTCCCGACTCCCCATTTGACGCCCTTCTCGGTACCGAATTCATCTCCGACGACCCGGACGGCGCGCGCGCCCGAATCAAGATGCGCGACAACCACCGCCAGCCGATGGCGATCATGCACGGCGGCGTGATGGCCAGCCTGGTCGAAAGCCTCTGCTCGATGGCGACGGCAAAGGCGGTCGTGCCCGAGAACCGGATCGCGATGGGGCAGAACATCTCGGTCAACCTGCTGCGCCCGATCTCCAGTGGCGGCATCGATGTCGAGGCCGTGGCCGTTCACCGTGGCCGCATGACCTGGGTCTGGAGAGCGGAGGTCAAGGACTTCGAAGGCAGGATCTGCGCCATCGCCCAGATTACGATGGCGATCCGTGACGCCCCCGACGGCCTCGACCTCGGCTTCCTGGTCAGCGAGAAGAAGGACCAGCCCGAAACCTGACCAGCCGGTGCCTCCGTGCCCGCTCAGGCCTTCCAGGGGCGGTAACGGTTGGTGATCGGCATGCGGCGGTCGCGGCCGAAGCCCTTTGAGGTGATCCGCAGCCCTGGCGGCGACTGGCGGCGCTTGTACTCGGCCCGGTCCACCAGAGCGATCACCTCGGAGGTGATCTTTGGATCCTCGCCCCGGGCGACTATCTCGGCCGGACCGAGGTCCTCCTCCACGTAAAGCTGGAGGATCCGGTCGAGCGTGTCGTAGTCGGGCAGCGAGTCGGAGTCCTTCTGGTCGGGGCGCAGTTCGGCCGAAGGAGGCCTGGTGATGATCGCCTCCGGGATGACCGGCGAGGCTCTGTTGCGGTAGCGACAGAGTTCGTAGACGAGCGTCTTCGGAGCGTCCTTGATCGGTGCCAGACCGCCGGCCATGTCGCCGTAGATCGTCGAGTAGCCGACCGAGGTCTCGCTCTTGTTGGCGGTGGTCAGGACCAGCCAGCCGCGACTGTTGGACAGCGCCATCATCAGATTGCCGCGGATCCTCGCCTGGAGATTCTCGGCGGTCACCCCGGTGTTTTCTTCTCCCAGCAGGGCCCCGAAGGCCTCCATCGGCCCGTCGATCTCCATTTCGACCATCTCGACTCCCAGCCGGGCGGCCATGTCGCGCGCGTCGGCCTGGGTCTCACCGCTGGAGTGGGGAGAAGGCATGACCACGCAGGTGACCCGCTCCGGACCGAGGGCGTCAGCCGCGAGAGCAGCGACCAGGGCCGAGTCGATTCCACCGGAGAGGCCGAGACCGACGTGGGCGAAGCCGTTCTTGACCACGTAGTCGCGCAGACCGGTCACCAGAGCCCCATAGACCTCGTCGAGGTCACCGAGCCAGGGGGAGACCCGCTCTTCACTTCCGTAGATCAGCAGGTCCTCGGTGAACTGCCCCGCCCGGGCGAGCATCGTGCCGTCCGGGGCGATCAGCGCGCTGGCGCCGTCGAAGATCAGCTCGTCCTGTCCGCCGACCATGTTGACCATGGCCACGGTCTTGCCTTCTCTCGATGCGACACGCCTGAAGATCTCCTCCCGCTCGCGGGCCTTGCCGCGGTGGTACGGCGAAGCGGAGAGGTTGGCGATCAGATCGGCGCCGGGAGCCAGATTCTTCGCAACCTCTGAGTCCTCTTCCCAGCAGTCCTCGCAGACGGTCAGGCCGACCCCGCAGCCGGCGACATCGGCCACCAGCGGCGTGGATCCGTTGCGGAAGGTCCTGTATTCGTCGAAAACTCCGTAGTTCGGCAGCAGGCGCTTTCGATAGACGCCCCGGACCTGGCGGTCGGCGATCACCGCAGCGGCGTTGGCCGCGATGGCCCGGCCGACCGGGTTTTCGACCGGCTCGGCGAATCCGACGACGGCGGTGATCCCGTCAACGCTGCCGGCGAGCTCCTCGAGCACCCGCTTGTTGGCGGCGACGAAGTCAGGCCGAAGGTAGAGGTCTTCGGCGGGGTAGCCGGTCAGTGCGAGTTCGGGAAAGACCACCAGCCCGGCTCCTGCGTCGCGGGCCTTGCCGATCCAGTCGGAGATCAAGGCGGCGTTGCCGTCGAGGTCGCCCACCGTCGGGTTGATCTGCGCAAGGGCGATTCGGGGAAGGGTGCTCACCACAGGAGTTTTAGCTGGAAACCCGATTCGACCGGTTCCGGGCGGTCAATTGCGTCTGTGATCCCACCCACACACAGAATCGCGATAATTCACTTTGCTAACGGTCTACTTACACAATGCTCACAAAGCCGAGCCGTCACGAACGAGTGGCGGACGGGGAACCCAAAGCTGCCGGCAAACGGCGGCACGGGGCGAATCTGGCGGAAGTCCGCCGGTAGCCGGAACAGAAATCTGGCGAGCCCGACAGCTAACCCCGCAGGCATCAAGGAGACCTCATCGTGAATTCCAAACGGACCTTCCGGTCCATTTCTGTCGTTTGCCTGCTTGCCCTGGCCTCACTGGTCGCCGTACCGCTCGCCTCCAGCCAGGCAAGCGCAGCCGACTCCGATTCCCCGACCACAGCCAAGCCAGAGCCCGAGACGAATTCCGGCAACAAGGCCGGCTCGAAGGCTCCGGCCAGGATTTCCCGCGTGCGGGTTGTCTCGAAGACCAAGCGCGTTCGTCATGGCAGCCGGGTCAAGGTCCGCGGAGTAGTCGAAAGGCGGAGCAAGCGGGTCGGAATACTCTTCCGTCCCCGCAGCTCGAAGCGCTGGTACCGGCTGAAGAAGGTAGAAACCGACAAGGCCGGCCGTTACGCCACGTCGGTCAGGGCCCGTCGAAACGGCCAGGTCAAGGCGGTTTCTTCGGTCGGAACCGCCTCGCGTCCGCAGAAGATCCGGGTTCGAAGCCGGATCTCGCTCAAGCGGGTCAGGAAGTTCACACCGGTCGGCTCACGTGTGCTGATTCGCGGGGCGGTCAGCCCGGCGGGCAAGCGCCGGGTAAAGGTCGTGATCGGCGGTTCGTCAGGCAAGGTCATTCGCACCCGCACGACGTCCAAGGGTGGCTTCAAGGTCTCCTGGAGGCCCGACCGGACGGGGAGCTACCGCGTCCGGGTTTTCGCTTCCCGAAACGGAGACGCCGCCTCCGACTCGAGCCGTCGAATCAGGGTCACCGGTCTGCGGCAGGTCCACGCCTCCTACTACGGACCGGGCCTCTACGGTGGTGCTCTGGCCTGCGGTGGCCGACTCTATCCGGGTACCCGCGGCGTAGCCCACAAGACTCTGCCCTGTGGCAGCAAAATCACCCTGCGCTATCAGGGCCGGACCGTGACGACCCGGGTCATCGACCGCGGCCCGTACATCGCCGGCCGGGAACTCGATCTGACCGAAGCGACTCGAAACGACCTCGGCTTCGGCGATATCGGCTCGGTCTGGACCAGCCGCTGATAGAAGCGGTCCGGGCTGGTAATACTTGAGGGGTGAGCAGTCCCGAAGTCAAGAACCTCGAAGCGATCTCGAAAGCGATCGACCAGCACAACTCGAGCTGCCCGTACCCGGCGAGCGAGGTGAGGATGAACCCGTTCGAGATCGAGCGGCTGGGCTGGGAGGAGATCCGCGGCCTGCCGATCGTCGGTGATCCCGACCTCGGTACCGGCCGCTTCCGGATCGTCTGTTCGCGTGACATGGACGGCGAGGATCTCGAAGAGGTCGAGGCGGTCGGCCGCGAATACGTCGCGGTCACGCCGGGCTCAACCGAGAGCTCTCCCGAAGTCCCGGTTCCGGATCTACCCGATCCTTCCCGGAACTGATCGGACTCAGAACTCGTTCCAGAAATCGATCCCCAGATTCGTCATCCACTGCTGGATCTCGATGTTGAGGCGGAACAGCTCCCCGGTCCAGATCAGCACCCCCATCGCGATCAGGATCACACCGCCGATCGCGATCAATGCGGCGTAGTGGCGCTTGACCACGGCGAAGGCAGTGGTCATGCGGTTGAAGGCGACTGCGGTCAGCAGGAAAGGGATTGCCAGGCCGGCCGAATAGACGGCCAGAAGCAGCGCACCCCGGGCGGCTGACTCGGTCAGGGCGGCGGCTGACAGGATCGCCCCGAGGGTCGGGCCGATGCAGGGAGTCCAGGCGACTGCGAAGGCCGCGCCGGCGACCAGCGGGCCGCCCTTGCCCGCTCTTTCGATCAGCGCGTCCGGATGCCACTCCTTGTTCAGCTTCACCACGAAAAACGAGGCCACGAACAGCAACCCCATAGCAATGATGATCGCGGCCGAGACCTTCTCGAGAATGGCCCGGTTGTCGCTGTCGTTGAGCGCCGATCCGATCCTCGTCGCGCTCAGTCCGAGCAGGATGAAGATCAGCGAGAAGCTCGCCACGAAGACCAGGCTCGGAGCCAGTACACGCCGCCAGTCTGCGTCATCCATCTCGTCCACGGACACCCCGGAGACCGCGGCCAGGTAGCCGGGTACCAGCGGTAGTACGCAGGGGGAGAGGAAGGAGATAATGCCGGCGAGCAGGGCGGCGATCAAGCCGACTCCGGCCGCCGGGTCGGTAGAGGCCAGGACGGTGTGCATCCAGACAAGGGTATTGACCGACCGGCGCGGGAGTGCCCGCCGACAGACTCCCTGTAAATTGGCTGATTCGATTTCGACCCGATGGAGGTAGGCAGAGATGAGTGAACTCGAACGGCCGCTGGACGGCTCGGTTGTGTTGATCACCGGCGGGACCGGCGGCATCGGTCTGGCGACCGCGCGCTCGCTCGTCGCTGCCGGGGCGAAGGTCGCCCTGGGCGATCTCGACGGCGAGCGTGCGGCGTCGGACGCCGCTTCGCTCGGCGACGGCAACTTCGGAGGCAAGCTCGACGTCACCGACTTCAATTCCTTCGAATCGTTCGTGGACGCTGCCGAATCCGAGCTCGGACCGCTCGACGGGCTGGTCAACAACGCCGGAGTGATGATTCTCGGACCGCTGGAGGACGAATCGGTCGAGAAGACCGAGAAGTCGGTCCAGGTCAACCTTTTCGGTGTGATCAACGGGACCAAGATCGCGATGCAGCGGATGAAACCGCGCGGCCGTGGACAGATCGTCAACATCGCGTCTCAAGCAGGAAAGACCGGTTTTCCCGGCGGGGCGACCTACTGTGCGACCAAGTTTGCGGTGGTCGGTCTTTGCGAGTCGGTGCGTAACGAGCTATCCGGGACTGGCGTTGGCGTGACCTGCGTGATGCCCGGACCGGTGAAAACCGAACTGGCCGCCGGGATCGGAAACGCCCGCGGCGTTCGCTGGCTGCTGCCGTCGGAGGTCGGAGACGGCATCACCAAGGCGATCGCCGAAAAGCAGGCGGAAGTCTGGCTTCCCCCGGCGACCCGCTTCCTTCAGCCGCCGACCGGCCTGCTGTCGGCCGGGGCGAGGGACCGGCTGATGAAGATGTTCAATGCCGACTCGGTGCTTGCCCATCGCGAGAGCGATCCCGGGCGTGTGGCCTACGAGAAGAAGGCCCTGAGCAAGGACTGAGCTCCGGGCTCTCCGGCTTTGGCCCGCGGGACAAGTGGTCCGGCGGGTCCTCCGGTATCCTTTGCGGACCGGCTGAGGCCCCTCGGAGGATGCCAGGGGCCGCCGCGTTTCCCGTCCTAACGACCACCTTCAACAGCCGCGCCAGGCTTGGAAAGCGCGACAAATTGAGTGAATTCACCCCGTCGGCACGGTCCAGCAGCGGCCTGTACGACTCGACATTTGAACACGATGCATGCGGAGTCGCGATGGTCGCGCGGCTCGACAACGTGGCTCGCCACGAAGTCGTCTCCGAAGGCCTGCTCGCACTGGAGAACCTGGAGCACCGGGGCGCGGCCGGAGCTGACGCCTCGACCGGAGACGGCGCCGGGATCCTGATCCAGATGCCCGACCTCTTCTTCCGTGAAGAGGTCGGCTTCGAACTGCCTGCCGCCGGCGGCTACGGCGTCGCCATGTGTTTCCTTCCGCGCGGCGAGGAGGCCCGCGACCGGCTCAAGCAGACGGTCGCCGGGATCGCCGAAGCCGAAGGTCAGACCGTGCTCGGCTGGAGGGACGTCCCGGTCGACACCGGACATGTCGGCAAGACTGCCGACCAGAGCCGACCGCATGTGGCCCAGCTCTTCGTCGCCGCCGCCGATTCGCTCGACGGCGACCGGGACGCCTTCGAACGCAAGCTCTACGTGATCCGGAGGGTCTGCGAGCACGAGGCCGGAGACGAGCTTTACATCGCCTCGTTCTCCTCCCGGACGATCGTCTACAAGGGCATGCTCACCTCCTACCAGGTTCCGGGCTTTTACCCCGAACTTCGTGACGAGCGGGTGCGCTCGGCGATGGCCCTGGTCCACTCGCGCTTTTCGACCAATACCTTCCCCAGCTGGGATCTGGCTCATCCGTTCCGGCTGATCGCCCACAACGGCGAGATCAACACCCTGCGCGGAAACATCAACTGGATGCGGGCCCGCGAGTCCCAACTTGCTTCGGAGCTTTTCGGGGAGGACCTCGACAAGGTCACACCGGTAGTCAGGCCCGACGGCTCGGACTCGGCGACCTTCGACAACGTGCTCGAGCTGCTGATGATGGCCGGCCGCTCCCTGCCGCATGCGGCGATGATGATGATTCCCGAGGCCTACCGGGACCGGAAAGACCTCTCCGAGGAGCTGCTCGGCTTCTACGCCTTCCACTCCTGCCTGATCGAACCGTGGGACGGGCCGGCAGCGGTCTGCTTCACCGACGGACGGGTGATCGGCGCCACCCTCGACCGCAACGGGCTGCGCCCCGGCCGCTGGGTCGAGACGACCGACGGCATGGTCGTGCTGGGTTCGGAGATCGGCCTGCTCGACATCCCACCGGAGCGAATCAAGAGGCTGGGCAGGCTCCAGCCGGGCAAGCTTTTCCTGGTCGACCTCGAAAAACACCGGATCGTCGAAGACGAGGAGGTGAAGCACGAGATTGCGGCGGCCCAGCCCTACGGAGAGTGGTTCGATCGCGCTTCGGTCCACTTCGACGACCTCCCCACGGCCTACGTCACCATGACTGGAGTCCAACCGACTCCGCGACGCCAGAAGGCCTTCGGCTACACCCAGGAGGACCTGGGCATCCTGATCGCCCCGATGGCAGCCACCGGTGCCGAGCCGATCGGCTCGATGGGCAACGATTCCGCTCTGCCGGTGCTCTCCGACAGCCGTCCGCCGCTCTACAGCTATTTCAAGCAGCTCTTCGCCCAGGTGACCAATCCGCCGGTCGACCCGATTCGCGAAGAGGTCGTGATGAGCCTGGCTGTCGGGGTCGGCTCCGAGCAGAACCTGCTCTCCGAGAGCGAGCAGCATGCCCACCAGCTCACCCTCGACCAGCCGATCCTGCTCAACCAGGAGCTGGAGACGATCCGCCACGTCAACCACGACATTTTCCGCGCCGATACGATCGACATCACCTGGGATGTGGCCGAAGGTCCTGGCGGTCTGGAAAGCCGACTCGAACAGATCTGCCAGGAGGCCGAGGAGGCGATCGAGGCCGGCTTCAACATCCTGATTCTCTCGGACCGTCGTACCGGTCCTCGACGGGTTCCGATTCCGGCGCTGCTCGCGGTCGGAGCAGTCCACCACCACCTGGTCAGGGCGGGAACCCGGCTGCGGGCCGGCATGGTGCTTGAATCTGGAGAGCCGCGCGAGGTCCACCACATGGCGACCCTGATCGGCTACGGCGTCAGCGCGATCAACCCCTATCTGATGCTCGACACCGTCGACGAACTCGTGCTCGAGGGACGGGTACCCGACACCGAGTCGCCGGAACGGGCCCAGCGCAACGTGGTCAAGGCGATCGGCAAGGGGCTGCTGAAGACGATCTCGAAGATGGGCATCTCGACAATCCAGTCCTACTGCGGAGCCCAGATCTTCGAAGCTGTCGGCCTCGAGCCGAAGCTGATCGACAGCTACTTCACCGGCACCGCCTCGCGCATCGGCGGCATCGGTCTCGACGTGATCGCCCGCGAGACCCTCGACCGTCATGCCACCGCCTTTCCCGGCCGACACGAAGATCTGCTCCCGGTAGGAGGTATCTACGCGTGGCGGCGCGACGGTGAATTCCACCAGTGGAACCCGGAGACCATCGCCCTGGTGCAGCATGCGGTCCGCGGAGAGGGCGGCGACGCCCAGACGAAGTACGACCAATTCGCAGAGCAGGTCAACGACACCGCGGTCAGGAGAGCGACCCTGCGCGGCCTGTTCAGGCTTCGTGAAGCGGCGGAGCCGATTCCGCTGGAAGAGGTGGAGCCGGCAACGGAGATCGTCAAGCGATTCGCCACCGGAGCGATGTCGCTGGGCTCGATCTCACGCGAGTCGCATGAGAGTCTGGCGATCGCGATGAACCGGCTCGGCGGCAAGTCGAATACCGGAGAAGGGGGGGAGGACCCGGTCCGCTTCGAACGCGACGACAACGGCGACCTGCGCCGCTCGGCGATCAAGCAGGTGGCATCAGGCCGCTTCGGAGTCACCATTCACTACCTCTCCAATGCCGACCAGCTCCAGATCAAGATGGCCCAGGGTGCCAAGCCCGGCGAGGGTGGGCAACTGCCCGGCCACAAGGTGGACAAGTACATCGGCTCGGTCCGCCATACGACGCCGGGAGTCAGCCTGATCTCGCCGCCTCCGCACCACGACATCTACTCGATCGAAGACCTGAAACAGCTGATCTACGACCTGCGCTGCGCCAATCCGAAGGCTTCGGTCTCGGTCAAGCTGGTCGCCGAAGTCGGGGTAGGAACGGTCGCGGCCGGGGTGGCCAAGGCGAACTCGGACCACGTGCTGATCGCCGGTCACGACGGCGGCACCGGCGCATCGCCGCTGTCTTCGATCCAGTCGGCCGGCATCCCCTGGGAGATCGGCCTCGCCGAGACACAGCAGACCCTGATCAGAAACGACCTGCGCTCGCGAATCACCGTCCAGACCGACGGCCAGCTGAAGACCGGACGCGACGTGATCATCGCGGCGATCCTCGGTGCCGACGAATACGGCTTCTCCACGGCTCCGCTGATCGCTTCGGGCTGCATCATGATGCGGGCCTGCCACCTGAACACCTGCCCGGTCGGGATCGCAACCCAGGATCCGGTTCTGCGCGCGCGCTTCGAAGGCCAGCCCGAGCACGTGGTCAACTACTTCTTCTTCGTCGCCGAGGAGGCCCGCAGGATAATGGCCACGCTCGGCATCAGGACGATGGACGAGCTGATCGGACGCACCAACCTGATCGAAGCTGACGACGCGGTAGAGCACTGGAAAGCGAAAGGCATCGACCTGAGCGGCGTGCTCGCTTTCCCCGAAGGCGTTCCCGAAGACGCCCCTCGCCGTCGCACCCGGCCACAGGAGCCGGTACTCGAGGACAACCTCGACTGGAAGCTGATCGAGGCGGCAGGAGACTCGATTGACAATGCCGACCCCGTCGAATTCGACATCGAGGTCCGCAACGTGGACCGCTGCGTCGGCGGCATCCTTTCGAACTCGATCGCGGTTCGCCACGGCTCTGCCGGTCTGCCCGAGGATACGATCCGGGTCAACCTCCGCGGTTCGGCCGGCCAGTCCTTCGGTGGCTGGCTCGCGCCGGGTGTCAGCTTCTCGCTTCGCGGCGAGGTCAACGACTACGTCGGCAAGGGGCTTTCCGGCGGTGTGCTCTCGGTCAGCCCGCCCGAAGGGGCCGCCTACGAAGCGGAGAAGAACGTGATCGTGGGCAATACCGCCCTCTACGGAGCAACCCGGGGAAGGGCCTTCTTCCGCGGCATCGGAGGCGAGCGCTTCGCAGTGAGGAACTCCGGTGCCCAGGCGGTCATCGAAGGTGTAGGCGATCATGGCTGCGAATACATGACCGGTGGAACCGTGGTCGTGCTCGGGCCGACCGGTCGCAACTTCGCCGCCGGCATGAGCGGTGGCCTGGCCTATGTCTACGACCCCCGGGGTGACTTCGACGAGCGGATCAACCCGACCATGGTCAACCAGATCGAAGCCCTCGAAGACAGCGACCGGTTCGAGCTTCGCCGTCTGGTCGAGGATCATCGTCAGCGCACCGGATCGACCGTCGCCGACCGGGTCCTCGAGGACTGGGACCAGGAGGTCGCCAGGTTCGTGAAGGTCTTCC
>JBBRVF010000010.1:0-11807 GCA_038247145.1 Solirubrobacterales bacterium
ATGAGGACTTCACCGCCTACGTGATCTGGGCCTGTGAGCGTGCGCTGGAGCGAGGGATCCTGCCTCACACCAATATCGGCGCGGTCTCCGAATCCGATCTCTCCCGCCTGCGGGAAGTAACCGCCTCGCAGGGGTTGATGCTGGAATCGTCATCCGAGCGGTTGATGCGGACCGTTCACGCCGGATCCCCGACCAAGCACCCGGCTCACCGCCTGGCGACGATCGAGGCCGCCGGCCGCCTGAAGATCCCGTTTACCACGGGCATCCTGGTCGGGATCGGCGAGACGCCGGAAGAGCGGATCCAGTCGCTCGAGGCGATTGCCCGGCTCCAGCGGGAGTACGGCCACATCCAGGAAGTGATCATCCAGAACTTCGTCCCGCATCCGCGCTACTACGGCCAGGAGCCGGCTGATATCGCCGCCGAGGCCTCCGATCGGCGCTGGCGCGGAGGGAGCCCGCCTACCGCGAGCCTCGACTCTGGCCTGGCGACCCCGGCCGGTGACGGTGACCCGTCGGCCGACACCGTCGAGGCACCGGACACCGACGGGAGCACAGTTGCGCTGCCGGAATGGGCCTGCCCGATCTCAATCGACGACCTCAGGTTCCTGATCGCCGAAACCGTCAGGCTGATGCCGGACGTCGGCGTCCAGGTCCCGCCGAACCTCTCCGACTTCTGGCCCGAGCTGATCGACTCCGGGGCGACCGATCTCGGCGGACTGTCGGCCAACGGCGACCACATCTCACCGGAGCACCCGTTCCCGAGCCCGAACCAGGTCCGCAAGGAACTTGCGCCCCGCGGGCAGGCCCTGACCGAGAGGCTTTGCGTCTATGCGAAATACATGAACGCCGAGTGGATGGAGCAGGGTGTGCTCGACGTGATCAAGCAGAAGTACTGGAGCTTCATCCCGAGGCTCGGCTCGGGCCGGATCAGCGAGGAGAAGATCGACCCCGCCCTGGCCTTCGAGGCGATCGCCAAGGGTCGCGAGGGTGAGCGCCTCAGCGAAGACGAACTGACCGCCCTTTTCGCCGAAACCCGGCCAGAGGTGATCGAAACGATGCGCGTCGCGGCCGACTCGCTCAGGGCGGAGCTGGCCGGCGACACCGCCACCTTCGTGGTCAACCGCAACATCAACTTCACCAACATCTGCACGGTCGGCTGTGCCTTTTGCGGTTTCGGCCAGGGTCGCCGCTCACCGGATGCCTACGAAACCAGCGAGGCGGAGTTCGTCGCCAGCGTCGAAGAGGCGGTCGCCTTCGGCGCGACCGAGCTCTGCATGCAGGGAGGAATCCACCCCGACATCACGCTCGAGGACTACGGCGGATGGCTGAAGCTGGCCAAGTCAGTGGCGCCGGATATACATCTCCATGCCTATTCGCCGATGGAGATCGACCACATGTGCGAGGTCTCCGGCCTGCCGCCGGCGGAAGTCTTCGATTATCTGATCGAATGCGGGCTGGGCTCGACCCCGGGCACTGCGGCGGAAGTGCTCGACGACGGGGTCAGGCAGCGGATCTCTCCGAACAAGTTGCCCGCGACGCGCTGGGTCGAGATCATCGAGGCCAGCCACGCGGCCGGACTGCGCACCACCTCGACCGTCATGTTCGGCCACATTGAAGAACCGCGCGAGCTGGCCCGCCACATCGAAGTCGTGCGCTCGCTTCAGGAGCGGACCGGCGGCATCACCGAGTTCGTACCGCTGAGCTTCATCCCGTTCAACACTCTGCTCGGACGTACCCACGGGGTCGAGGAGATCTCGATCGAAGAAAACCTCAAGCACACCGCAGCTTTCCGGCTGGGCCTCGGGCGCTCGATCACCAACCTTCAGGCAAGCTGGGTCAAGATGGGCATCGAAGGCGCCACCGAAGCCCTGCGCTGGGGGGTCAACGACCTCGGCGGCACGCTGATGGAAGAGAGCATCTCCCGCATGGCCGGCTCCCAGCACGGGGTCAGGCTGGAGATCGGCGAGCTGATCGGTGCCGCCCATCGCGCGGGACGCAGGGCGGCTCAGCGCGACACCTCGTACCGGCTCCTTCGAGCCTGGCCCGACTCCTCGGCGGATGCGATCGGGGTCCACTCCCGCGAGCCCGATCTCGTCGGGGCGATGGCGGCTTCGGCCGGAGGCTGAATTGAGGGCGATGCTCCTCGACAGCCGGCCCGGGAAGCTCCGGCAGGCCGAGGTCGAGATGCCGTCTCCCGGGGCGGGAGAGGTCCTGCTGAAGGTACGGACTTGCGGGGTCTGCCGGACCGACCTCCACATCATCGACGGGGAACTCGACCATCCGAAGCTGCCGTTGATCCCGGGCCACCAGGTCGTCGCCACGGTCGAGTCCGGCGGCCCGGGGGCCGACCGCTTCGAGATCGGTGCGCGGGTCGGAGTGCCGTGGCTCGGATGGACCTGCGGGCAGTGCGAGTACTGCCGCTCGGGCCGCGAGAACCTGTGCGAGCGCGCCGAGTTCACCGGCTACACCCGCGACGGCGGCTACGCCGAGTTCGCCGTTGCCGACCAGGACTACTGCTACCCGCTGCCGTCCGGGATCGGGGACGAAGAGGTGGCGCCGCTGCTCTGCGCCGGAATGATCGGCTACCGCGCGCTGCGCATCGCCGGCGACGGCGAAAGACTCGGCTTCTACGGATTCGGGTCTTCCGCCCACATCCTCTGTCAGATTGCGGTCGCCCAGGGAAGGCGCGTCTTCGCCTTCACGCAGCCAGGCGATCGGCAGACCCAGGACTTCGCCCGGTCGCTCGGGGCGGAGTGGGCCGGCGGCTCGGACGAACTCCCGCCCGAAGCACTCGATGCCGCGATCGTCTTCGCCCCGGTCGGGCCGCTGATGGTTGAGGCGCTGAAGGCGAGCGCCCGCGGCGCCCGGATCGTCAGCGCCGGCATCCACATGAGCGACA
The DNA here is from genome assembly GCA_038247145.1 of Solirubrobacterales bacterium. Taxonomy (GTDB): domain Bacteria; phylum Actinomycetota; class Thermoleophilia; order Solirubrobacterales; family 70-9; genus 67-14. The sequence goes on from JBBRVF010000010.1 coordinate 2,900, forward strand.
TCCCTTCGTTTCCGTACGACCTGCTTTGGGAGGAGCGCAGCCTTCATTCGGTCGCAAACCTGACCCGGGATGACGGTGAAGGCCTGCTCGAAGAGGCCGGCCGTGTCGGGGTTCGGACCTCGGTAACGACCTATCCGCTGGACGGCGCCCAGCAGGCTCTGGACGACCTGAGAGACGGAAAAGTCGAAGGCTCACTCGTTCTGACGGTCCCGTGAGGCGTGTACGACGGGCGAGTCGGGAATCCCTAGCGGAACAGGTCCTCGACTGCCGGCCTGATCTGGACCGCCGATCCGGGGCCGTCGGCCTCGGTCACCAGGTCCGGGAGACCCTTCACGACCACCGCCGGGGTCCGGCTGGTCTTGCTTCTCGAAAGGTCGGCTGCGGCGGCGATCTGGTCGGCTGTAGCGATCACGGTCGCCGCCAGTTCGCGCCCGCCGGAGTCACGCCGCCCGCGCCAGTCCGCCAGCGGCTCGATTCCGGCGCATCCGATCGCGACCTCTGCCTGACCGAGCCGCCAGGCGCGGCCGAGACTGTCGGTGAGGATCACGGCCGGGCGAAGTCCGCCGGCCGACTCGATCTCGCGCCGGATCCGCCTGGCCGATTCGTCGGGGTCCTCCGGCAGCAGCAGAGCGCTGTCGGGCTCGGGCAGGTTTGACGAGTCGACACCGGCATTGGCGCAGATCAGACCGCGCCGGGTTTCGGTGATCAGGATTCCCCGCTCGGCATCCTCGCGGATCACCGACCGGCTCTCGCTCAGGATCAGCTCGACCAGCCGCGGGTCCTTGCCCAGCCGCCGAGCCAGCTCGGTCGCCTGCGACCCCGGCGAGACCGTGTCCAGTTTCACCAGACGGCCCTCGCTCTTCGAAACGGCTTTCTGTGATATCGCGACGATGTCCCCCGCGTTGAGCTCGTCGAATGCGGCTATCGCCGCACCGAGGTCGAAACCTTTGCCGATCTCGGGCAGTCCGGGTACGGGAATCATCTTGATCGCACCCGACGCAAGCATCATCAGATTCCCAGGACCCGCGCCGTGTTTTCCGCCCGTCCACCCTGCAGATCGAGCTTCGTGGTCAGCGCGACGATGTCGGCCGGGGTGTCGAGGTCGAGTGCGAGCGTCGGCAGCTTTTCGAGTCCGTTGGGGATACCCGCCTCGCTTGCGATCTTCTGATGGCGCTCGCAGCTGCCTTCACCGAAGGCGGGTCGGATCACATCCGGCGGTACCAGCACGAGCGAATTCGTCCCGGTTCCGTGGCGGTCGGGCACGACGGCGACGTAGGGGTCCGGCAGACCGGTGACCAGGTGGTCGAGCTCGCGCGGGTCGAGCAGTGGGCAGTCGCCCGGCAGCAGTACCACGCAATTGGCTCCCAGTCCCTTCGCCCGCTCGACGCCCATCAGTGCGGCTTCGGAGTGGCCGATGTCTTCGGGGTCTTCGATCACCTCGGCCCCGTTCTCGCGGGCCAGGTCGGCCGCCGCTTTCTCGCCTGTGACCACGATCGCGTGCTCGACCATGCGCGAAGCGGTGACTGCTGCCAGCACGTCGGCCAGCATCGCCGCCACAAGGTCGAGTTTCAGGTCTTCGTCGATCGAGCCGGCGAGGCGCTGCTTGGCCCGTCCGAATCTTTTGGCGGTGATGACCGCGACGCAGTTCATCCTTCGAGCAGTTTCCGGCCGACTTTCAGCACCGCCCTGCCCACCGAGGCCCGGCTTTCGGCACTGTGCATCAGGGTCGGGGTCGAGAAGCAGCGAACTCCGTCTGGTGGGGGGTCGGGATCGTCGGCATCGAGGACCATGGCGTTGATCAGTCCTTCGTAGAGCGATGCCACGCCGGCTGCGGTAGTCGGCCGCTCAAGGGCCCTCATGAAGTTGTCGGTCGGTCCTTTGATCACCTTGCCGGCGACGTAGGGGCTGACCGCGATCACCGGCGCATCGGCAGCTGCGATCGCGTCGCGCATCCCCGGCACGGCGAGGATCGGGCCGATGCTGATCACCGGGTTGGAGGGTCCGACCACGATCAGCTCGGCTTCCGAGATCGCTTCCAGGACCTCCGGGGTGGGCATCGCCCTGGATATCCCGTCAAGCTCGATTCCTTCGACTTCGGGTCGACCGCCGTCGAGGATCAGGTACTCCTGAAGTCCGCGCCAGCCCTCCTCGGTGAGGATCCTCGTCCGGACCGGCTCGTCGCTCATCGGCAATACGCGCGCCTGAACTCCGAGTCCGCGGGCGATCTGGCCGGCCGCGTCGGTCAGCCTGCCGCCCTCGGCGATGAAGTCCCGGCGGTAGAGGCAGGCGGCGAGGTCGAGGTCGGAGAGCGAGAACCAGTGCGGAACGCCGAAGCGTTTAAGCCGGTCGAAAACCCTGAAAGTATCGTCCCTGATGCCCCAGCCGCGAGCCTGGTCTATCTCTCCGGAGAGCCAGTAGGTGATCAGGTCGGGGTCCGGCGAAACGTGGACCCCCAGGGTCTCGATGTCGTCGCCCGTATTGGCGATCACGCTGAGGTCTTCGCCCACGGCCTGCTGCATCCCGGCGGCCAGCTTGGCTCCGCCGGTTCCCCCTGCGAGGAGGACGGTCTTCACGAGAACGGATCGCCCTCGGGCAGTCCGGTGAAGCTGATTCCGGCGTGGGTCTTGTAGCGGATGTTGATCGAGATCAGCAGCGGGGTCAGCTGCTCGACGATCCTCGACGTCTCCAGCGATCCGGCATTGACCGGCCGCAGCCCGTCGATGCGCCCGATCAGCGCCGCGACCCTGGCTTTGTCGGCTTTGCGGTCGCCACAGATCGGCACGTCCTCTGCCAGATGGTGGTCGAGGTCGGCCAGGTTGGGGGCGCTGACCGTGTGAAGCGCGGAAACGACGGTTACGCCTTTCGGCGCCATCTCCTGAGCCTGCTGGGCGGCGGAACCCTGCCAGACGCCGATCGTCCGGGTCGCCTTGCCGCTGATCGCCGCTGCCAGCGGGACCGAGCAGTCGACCAGGATCTGGCCATCTTTCAGCACGTCCTTGAGGTTGGTCATGTACTCGGACTGGTTGCGGAACGGCACCGTCAGGAAGACGATGTCCGATTGCGTGGCGGCCTCTTCGTTACTCATTCCGACCAGGTCGCCGCCGGCCGCGGCCGAGTCTTTCTCCGCCGCCTCCCGGGCCCGCCCGGCATCTCGTGAGCCGACCACTACCTTCGCGCCGCCGGCCGCCCAGCGCTTCGCGAGGCCGCTGCCGAGTGCTCCGGTGCCGCCGAGGATAGGGATGACAGGTACTTCGCCGTTCTCGCTCACCCGGCGCAGTCTAAGACCTGCCGTCACCGGCGACGCCGTCGCTTCGGCCGTCCACCTATCCTTGAGCGCATGTCACTCCAGGACCTGATCGCAAGCGAACGTACAGAACACTTCACCGTCGGCGGGCTGCTGATGACCGACGTCGGCGGGACGCTCAGCGTGGGGGTGCTCTCGACCCCGGGGATGATCGGCATGATGGAGCACAACGCGACCATGCTGATTCAGCCGGAACTGCCCGAGGCGACCGCGACGGTCGGCTTCGAGGTCTCGATCAAGCACGTCGCCGGAGCACTCGAAGGCGCCGAATGCGTCGCCTGGGCCCGTCTGGACGAAGTGGTCGAAGATCGTAAGTTCCGCTTCTCGGTCGAGGTCAGGGAAGGGGACCGCGTTCTGGGTACGGGAATTCACGAGCGCCGCGCCATCCAGGTGCCACCGTCCGGTTCGGCCTGAAGTAACGATGGACGTTTTCCAGGAGACAGCCCTGCCGCCCTCGGTCAGGATCCGCGAGGTAGGACCCCGGGACGGATTTCAGAACGAGCCCGAGGTGATCCCGACTGCGGAGAAGATCCGCCTGATTGACATGCTCTCTTCGACCGGACTCGGAAGAATCGAGATCACCTCCTTCACCCGTCCGGACATGATTCCCCAGCTCGCCGACGCCGACGAGGTACTCGACGGGATCTTCCGGCGGGAGGAGGTTTCCTTCTCGGTCCTGATTCCGAACCGCCGGGGCCTCGATCGTGCACTCGAGAGGCGGGACCGCTTCGATGAGGCGAGCTTCTTCCTCTCGGCGTCCGAGACTCACAACCGCAAGAACGTGAACCGCTCGATCGAGGAGTCGCTGAACGACCTCGAGCGGACGATCCCGGCCGCCCGCGAAGCCGGACTGCGCTGCGTCGGCATCGTCGCCACCTCGTTCGGCTGCCCTTACGAAGGCCGGGTCGAACCCGAGCGAGTGCTGGAGATCGTGCTCCGGCTGCGGGATGCCGGCTGTCAGGAAGTCGGCTTCGGCGATACGACCGGAATGGCGAACCCGCTCCAGGTCCGCCGCTTCTACCAGACGGCGCTGGCCCGCCTCGAGGACACCGAGATCACCGCCCACTTCCACGACACCCGCGGCCAGGGCCTGGCCAACGTGCTGGCCGCCCTGGAGGAAGGCGTCGAATCCTTCGAGTCCAGCTTCGGCGAGCTGGGCGGCTGCCCGGTCCCGCCGGGTTCCACCGGAAACGTGGCCACCGAGGACGTCGTCTCGATGGTCGGCGAGATGGGCATAGAGACCGGCGTAGACCTGCCCGCCCTGATCGAGGCCTCCGCCGCCGCCCAGCAGCTGCTGGGACGCCCGCTCGGCTCCCACGTCCTCCGGGCCGGCCCGGTCGAATGGAACCCCACCGGCTGACCCGACCCGCCCCCGGGCAATAGGCTGGATCCATGAAGAGCGACGCATTCAGGACAGCGGCGGAGGCGAAGGACTTCGAAGCGGCAGACGGGCTTTTCGCAGAGGACGTCGTCTTCCGCAGCCCTTTCGTATTTCGTCCCTACGAGGGACTCGACGCCCTGCGATTCATCCTGACCAACGTCGCCGAGATCTTCGAGAACTTCACCTACGTCGGTCAGACCGAAACCGACGACTTCGCGGTGCTCATGTTCGAGGCCAACGTCGGGGAGAGGCAGCTCCAGGGCGTCGATATCTTCAGGTTCGACGCAGCGGGCCTGATCACCGAAATGACGGTCATGGTCAGGCCGATGAGCGGGCTGCAGGCGGTCTCGGATGAAATGAAGAAACGGCTCGAGACCCTTGGAGTCGAACCCGCCTGAGAGCCGTTAGGCTCCCATGCCGGTCGCCCGGTATGCCCGGGCACGAAATTTCTACTCGGAGGAGGCCTGGATGGAGATCAAGAAGATAGGCGTAGCGGGCTGCGGCCTGATGGGCCACGGCATCGCCCAGGTGAGCGCCGAAGCGGGATACGACGTCGTCGTCAGTGACATCGACCAGGCCAAGCTCGACAAGGGCATCGGCAAGATCGAGAAGCAGCTCGGCCGCGCGGTCGAGAAAGGAAAACTCGAGCAGGGCGATGCCGACGCCATCCGTGGCCGGATCAGCCCGACGCTCCACCCGCATGACTTCGCCGAATGCGATCTGATCATCGAGGCAATAGGGGAGAACCTCGACCTCAAGCTCGAGTTCTGGAGTCAGCTCGACGAGATCGCCAAGCCGGAAGCCTACTTCGCCACCAACACTTCGTCGCTGCCGGTGATCAACCAGGCCGCCTCAACCGGTCGGCCCGGCATGTTCCTCGGACTTCACTTCTTCAATCCCGTTCAGCGCATGCCGCTGCTCGAGGTGATCAAGTCGGTGACGACTTCGCCCGAGGCAATGGAAGTCGGCATGGCATACGGCGCGAAGCTGAACAAGACCACGGTCGAGACCAAGGACAAGGCGGGCTTCATCGTCAACCGGCTGCTCGTGCCTTACCTGCTCGACGGCATCCGCGGCCTCGAAGAGGGAATCGGCTCGATCGAGGAGATCGACGCCGCAATGAAGGCCGGCGCCGGCCACCCGATGGGTCCGCTCCACCTTTCGGACTTCGTCGGGCTCGACACCCTTGCTTCGATCGCGAACGTGATGTTCGACGAGTTCCACGAGCGCCGCTTCGCCGCTCCACCGACCCTGCGGAAGATGGTTGCCGCCGGCTTCTACGGAGTCAAGTCCGGCCGCGGCTTCTACGACTACTCCGGCGAGAAGCCGGTTCCGGTCAACCCGGGCCTCTAGGTCCAGGGTTCCGGAGAGGCAGACGGGCAGCAGGCGGCGGTGAGCAAGATCGACCTCGATCCCGCGCTGGCCGCCGCCCTGGGCGGCGGTCCGGAGCGCCATCACCTGAAGACCGCCGAACAGGGAAAGCTCCCGGTCCGGGAGAGGGTGGCCCTGCTGACCGACGAAGGCAGCTTCGTAGAAGATGCCCTGCTCGCCAACTGGGACAAGGAAGGCCTCGGCGCGGATGGCGTCGTCACCGGTACTGCCTCGGTCGAAGGCCGGCCGGTCGCGCTGATGGCCAACGACCCGACGGTCAAGGCCGGCTCATGGGGCCCCAAGACGGTCGAGAAGATTCTCAGGATCCAGGAACGTGCCCTGAAGCTCGAGATCCCGATGGTTTACCTGGTGGATTCGGCCGGTGCCCGGATCACCGAACAGGTCCAGATGTTTCCCGGGCGCCGCGGCGCCGGCCGGATCTTCTACAACGAAGTGAAGATGTCGGGGCGGGTGCCGCAGATCTGTCTGCTCTTCGGTCCGAGCGCCGCCGGAGGCGCTTACATCCCGGCTTTCTGTGACGTGGTGATCATGCGCTCCGGCAACGCCTCGATGTACCTCGGTTCACCGCGCATGGCCGAGATGGTGATCGGCGAGACGGTCACGCTCGAGGAGATGGGCGGCGCGAAGATGCATACGTCGAAGTCGGGCTGCGGCCACTTCCTCGCCAAGACCGACGAAGAGGCGATCGAGACCGGTCGCCGCTACCTCGCTTACATGCCGGGCAACTGGCGCCAGGAGCCGCCTGCCGCCGAGGCCGCCCGACCGTCTTCGCAGACCCCCTTTGGCGAGATCGTGCCAATCGACGAGAACCAGCCGTTCGACATGCGCGACTACCTCGAGACGCTGCTCGACGCCGATTCCTTCACCCAGGTACACGAGCGCTGGGCCAAGGAGTTGATCGTCGGCTACGGAAGGCTCGACGGCGAGGTGGTCGGAGTCGTCGCCAACCAGCCGCGGCAGAAGGGTGGAGTGCTGTTCGTCGATTCGGCCGACAAGGCGGCCCGCTTCATCAGCACCTGCAATGCCTTCAACATTCCGCTGCTCTTTCTCGCCGACGTTCCCGGATTCATGATCGGTACCGCCGTGGAGGAGCAGGGAATCATCCGCCACGGGGCGAAGATGATCTCGGCCGTATCCGAAGCGACCGTGCCGAAGATTTCGGTGGTGGTTCGAAAGGCCTACGGCGCCGGGCTCTACGCGATGGCCGGCCCCGCCTTCGAACCGGACTGCTGTATCGCCCTGCCCAACGCTTCAATCGCGGTCATGGGGCCCCAGGCAGCGGTCAACGCGGTCTTCTTCAACCAGATTCAGGCGATCGAGGACGAAGTAGAGCGCGACTCTTTCATCGAAGACAAGCGGACCGAGTACGCCGAAGGTGTGGACCTGCTCCATCTTGCTTCGGAGATGGTGATCGACGCAGTCATCGAGCCAGAGAATCTGCGCGACGAGCTGATCGCCCGCTTCAAATCGGCCCGCGGCCGCGAGCGTTCTTTCAGCGAGCGCCGCAACCCGATCACCCCCGCCTGATCCGGCCCCGAGAGCGCCCATCCGGCCCCCGCTCACGGTCGCTGCGGGGGATCTTGGTCCTGTGGCAACCACGATCGCCTGCAGCGCCCAGGATCCCGCCGTCGGCCGCCCTCTGAGGCGGTGAGCGGCGCTACTGGTCCCGGCGTCGCGGCCCTCTAGATTGGTCTGATGCCCCTCCTGGTCCGCCGCCTCATCCTCCTCGCGCTGCTCTGTGCCGCCGGAGTCGCCATGCTCGCCCTGCTCTTCTACGGTTCGGATCGCTTCAACGACCTTGACACCAGAGCAACCGCGAAGCTACTGGCGGCCGAAGGGTCGCGGGCCGAGTCCGTCGGCGATGCCGCCTCCGATCTGGCCAACGGCGGTCCCTTGCTCGTATTCACCCTGATCCTGGTCGGTCTCGGCCTCTACTGGCGCCGGCCGACCCACCTTCTGGCCGGACTCGCCGTGGTGGTTCTGGCCAACATCACCACGCAGGGAATGAAAATAGTGCTTTCCCATCCGAGGGTTCAGGGGGAACTCGGTGCCAGCTACCCGATCGAGATCGGCTACCCCAGCGGCCACACTACGGCAGCCTTCTCGGTCGGCTTCGCCCTCTGGCTGATCGCACCACCCGAGCGCCGACGGCTTGCCGCACTGGTCGGCGTCGCCTACGGCCTGCTGGTCGGTGCCGGCGTCGTGGTCGCCGGCTGGCACTACCTCAGCGACGTCGCCGGGGCGATCATGGTCGTCGGTTTCTGGGCAACGCTGGCAATGGTCGCGCTGGTTTCCGGCGGGTACGAGCCTGCCGGGACGGAGCGGCGACTGACGCCCCGCACTCCCTAAGCCTTGCTGAAGGTCTTCGCGTACTCGACGAAGAAGTCGAGACTCTCCGGATTCGTCAGTGAATCCCGGCTGGCGGCTTTCTCCGGCGGGGTCCCGGTGAGGATGCGCTTGACCGGCACTTCGAGCACTTTGCCGCTGAGTGTTCGGGGAACCGACTCGATCACGATCATTTCGTCAGGCACATGGCGCGGCGAGCAGTACTCGCGCACCTCGCGAGCGACGCGTTTCCTGAGGTCGTCGTCGAGTTCCGCGCCTTCGTCGAGTACCACGAACAGCGGCATCCAGCCTTCGGTCCCCGGTCGAGGGATGTCGACCACCAGAGCGTCGACGATGTCGGGATCGGCGAGGACTGCGCGGTAGATCTCGCTGGTTCCCATTCGAATGCCTCCGCGGTTGATGGTCGAGTCGGAGCGGCCGTAGATGATGGCCGTGCCCCGCTCGGTGATCTCGATCCAGTCGCCGTGGCGCCAGACGCCGGGATA